>CACWOA010000138.1 GCA_902762395.1 uncultured Ruminococcus sp. | reverse complement strand
TGAAGAACCAGTATGGGCAGTATTTGTTGAAGGTGATTGACGAGATGAAGGAGGAGGTGAATAGCGGAACTTTGGCTCATGTTTAACCAATAATAGTCATGACAGCAATAAACGATGTAAAGATAATCGATCTTCCAAAGTTCCTTGATGCAAGGGGCAATCTCTCATTTGCAGAGCAGAACAGCCATATTCCTTTCGAGATAAAGCGCACTTATTGGATCTATGATGTGCCAGGCGGAGAGGCTCGTGGTGGACATGCCTTTAGGCAGAACCAGGAGTTTATTGTAGCATTGTCGGGCTCGTTTGACATAATTGTTGACGATGGACAGCACAAAACCACATATACGCTTAACCGTTCGTACTATGGTTTGTATGTCCCTGCGGGCTTGTGGCGAGAGATGACCAACTTCTCCACGAATTCTCTCGCTTTGGAATTTGGTTCAGAACATTATTCAGAAGAGGATTATATCCGTGAATACGGTGATTTCATGAAACTGAAGAAAGATGGAAAAATATAATGTTTTCGATTGTACTATGGTGGAATTGGACCGCCACCACAGCGATCGTAAAGGCAACCTTACGGTGGTGGAGAATGGAGTCACGCTGCCCTTCGATGTGAAGCGGGTGTATTATCTTTACGATGTGCCGGGTGGTGAAAATAGAGGTTCTCATGCACACAAGGAATTGAGCCAACTCATCATTGCTGCCAGTGGCTCTTTCACTGTAACTTTGGACGATGGTAAATGCAAACGTAGCTTTTTTCTCAATCGTCCCTACCAAGGTCTCTATGTAAAACCTGGTATGTGGCGTGATTTGGAGGATTTTTCCTCGGGTGCTGTTTGTATGCTACTTGCTTCGGATGTTTATATAGCGGAGGATTATATTAGAGATTATCAAACCATCCTATCATTTGAAGGGAGTTAAAAGGCTTTGTTTGGAATAGTGCTTGATATTGCGACAATTTGTTTTTTCGTTTATATGTTTAAGAAATGCGCGGTCAGATCGCAGCTGCAAAACACGGTGGAATCTCTCGGATTCATTGCTTCGGCTTTCGTTTCCGTGCCGATGGGTACCTTTTTGGGGGATTTCTGCTACAAAAATTTCTTCCGTCCGGTCATCATCGAACGTGTGGATACCCTGGTCAAGACCGCGGCCGACGTTGATTCGAGCATCGACCCCATCGCGCGTATCATGACGGGTATGCCCTCTATGGTCAACAACGCTTCGAGCACCTATCAGACGATCACTGGCGAAAACCTCCGGCAGCTCAACAAACTGCTCGCCGGCGATCTCAATTCCGTCACAGGCGATATTGTGGATATCATGGCGCGTCCCGTCATCGAGGGGCTGCTGCGCGCGCTTTTCTTCGGGCTTGCCTTTGTAGCGTGCTACCAGTTTTTCAAGGCATTCTATCCCACGATTGAGGCGTACTTCTACAATCCCGACCGCGCGGCGATCTCCCCGACCATCGGTATGGTGCTCGGTTCGGGCAAGGTGATAACCGTCTTTCTCATTATCCTGTCGATGATACGCCTTGTGGGAGCGGTATTGCCGGATATTTTCATTTTCAGAGCTTCTACCTACAGTCATTCCTTTATTTACGGACTCTTTAGCGAACGTAACCTTCTCCTGCTGTTCCTCGGAAACGGCATTATTCCCGAATAATGACCGCCGCTATGTTGAAATATCAAAAAAGGGGTGTGAAGAGTTGCTGAACCTACCCAATACACTCACCATATTCCGGATCATTCTGATTCCGATATTTTGTGTACTGTTCCTGATGGGAACCGATTACTATATCTACGCCGGACTGATGCTGATTTTGTCGGGGCTGTCGGATATGTTCGACGGACTGCTTGCCCGCAAACTGCATCAGGAAACAGAGCTGGGCAAAATTCTCGACCCTATTGCCGACAAGCTCACCCTCGCTGCCGTGGTGGTCTGTATGTGGTTTGTCTATCATGTCCGCTTTCCGTGGATTTCGCTGGCGCTGGGCATCATGCTCGGCAAGGAAATCCTCATGGCGATCGGCGGTCTGGTGATCGTGAGCAAGGGACGCAAGCTGGTCAAGGCCAAATGGTGGGGCAAAGTTGCCACCGTGGTGTTTTACACCTGCATGATTCTCATTGTCGCACTGAACATTATCGCCCCGGACAAAGACCTCAAAACGGTGGTTCCCGCGCTCGCTTTCTTTGCGGCGGGCATCATGCTGTTTGCGCTGGTCAAATATTTTCTCATGGGGCTGAAAATCGTGCGGGGCGAGGAAGTGTCCGGCACCATCGACATCGAAAAGGAAAAGCTTCTGCGGCGCAAGAACAAAGAAGCCGCACTGTCCGAGAAAGCACAGAATCTGTGAGGGAGTGGGATGAGACAGCTTCTGGCGGAGCGATGGCCGAAAAAACAAAAAAAGACAACAACAAAAGGCGCTGCGGAGTTTTCCGCGCGCCATATGTGTATTAATATGTGAAAATACACAAGTGGATGAAAGGAAGTGTGAGGAACAATGCCTCTTTGTTCTGTATGTAAAAAAAGACAGGCGATTGTCTTTGTCAATGATGTATCCAATCCCAAGCGCGCGGCGGGTTATTGCTTTACCTGCGCCCGCAAAATCGGGGTTCCAAATATAGAGGATATGGTGAAGCAATTCGGCTTCAATGCGGACATGATCGAGGATATGGAGGATCAGATGTCTGAGGCGGCCGCCAACGGCGAGCTGCCCTTTGCACAGATATTCGGCGGTATGCTGCCCGACATGGACGGTGAAGATTTTGACGCCGGGGACGACGATCTTGACGAAGACGAGGATGGCGAGGACGAGGATTTTGGCGTCAGCGATGAATCCGACGATGAGGATATGACAGACGAAAGCGACGGCATCTCTCCGGCGCCGATCACTGCGGACGAAGCGCTGACCCCCGCCCCGGCTGAATTGACCGGGCAGACCGACAGCGACACCCCCGACAGCGAAAATGACGACGAGGACGACAAGGAACCGATGAATCCCTTTGCGCGGCTCTTCGGCAGCAGCTTTGAGATGGGGGGCGCACAGTTTGCGGACGGTCAGCCTAAAAAGCGCCGCCGCCGCGGCAGACGAGACAACCATCGCCGCTTTCTTGGCGAATATTGCGAGGATCTGACCAAAAAGGCACGAGAGGGACGCATTGACGCGATCATCGGACGCGACAAGGAGATCAGCCGCGTCATTCAGATACTTTCCCGCAAGAGCAAAAACAATCCCTGCCTGATCGGCGAACCCGGTGTGGGCAAAACCGCCATCGCGGAGGGGCTTGCCCTGCGCATCGCGGAAGGCAGCGTGCCGCTGCGTCTGGCGGACAAAGAAATTCACCGCCTTGACCTGACGGCACTGGTGGCGGGCACACAGTTCCGCGGGCAGTTTGAGAGCCGCATGAAGGGCTTGATTGACGATATCAGGAGCGCGGGCAATGTCATCCTCTTTATCGACGAGGTACACAGCATTGTCGGCGCGGGTGACGCGGAAGGTTCCATGAACGCCGCGAACATCCTGAAACCTGCTCTTTCGCGCGGCGAATTACAGGTGATCGGCGCGACCACCTTCAATGAATACCGCAAGTACATCGAAAAGGATTCCGCGCTGGAGCGCCGTTTTCAGCCGGTCAGCGTGGTGGAACCCAATGTTGACGAAACCACGGAGATTCTGCGGGGCATCAAGAGCTATTACGAAATGCATCACCGCGTACAGATCAGCGACTGGCTGGTACGCCGCGCGGTGGTTCTCTCCGAACGGTATATCAACGACCGCTTCCTTCCCGACAAGGCCATCGACCTGCTGGACGAAGCCTGCGCCTGCGCGTCACTCGGCAACAAGGCCATGGCGGAGTTCGACAGTCTCAACCTCAGGCTCCGGAAGGTGCTGGATGAGAAGGAAAAGCTCGAAGCAAACACAGAGGATACTTCCGAAGCGCACTACGCCAAGCTCGCCCAGTTGCACACGGAAGAACTGCAAATCAAAAACCGCCTCTCCGAAATCGAACCTGAGGCGCTCGGCGGTCAGGTAACGGAAGGCGATCTCGCTAAGGTCATCGAACTCTGGACGGGGATTCAGGCGTCCAGAGTGGAAGAAAACGAATTCAAGAAGCTCTCCACGCTCGAAGACAAGCTCAACGAAAAGATCATCGGGCAGGAGGAAGCCACCAGACTGGTAGCCGCCGCGATTCGTCGCAGCCGTGCGCAGATTTCTCCCCGCCGCCGTCCTGCGTCCTTCATTTTTGTCGGACCCACCGGCGTGGGCAAGACGGAACTGGTCAAGGTTCTCGCCAACGAGCTGTTTGATTCCCCCGAAACGCTCATCCGTCTCGACATGAGCGAATTTATGGAAAAGCATTCGGTCAGCAAGATCATCGGCTCGCCGCCCGGCTATGTGGGTTACGACGAAGCGGGACAGCTCACCGAAAAGGTACGCCGCAAGCCCTATTCGGTGCTGCTCTTTGACGAAATCGAAAAGGCACACCCCGATGTGATGAATATTCTGCTGCAAATCCTCGACGAGGGCAGAATCAACGACTCGCAGGGGCGTTCGGTCAGCTTTGAAAATACGGTCATCATCATGACCTCCAATGCCGGCAGCAACCACAAAGGCGGTTCGCTGGGCTTCAACAAAACCTCGGACGACATCTCACGCGAAAAGGCGATGACAGGATTGCGCGACTTCCTGCGTCCCGAATTTCTCGCCCGTGTGGACGAAATCGTGGTATTCCGTCAGCTCGACGAGCAGGATTATCAGAAGATTTCCCGCCTGCTGATGGGCGAATATGTGGACGCGATGGCGGAGCGCAATGTCAGACTGGTCATCGACGACAGCGCCGTGGCGCTGCTGGCACAGAACGCGATGGGCGGCGAAGCCTCGGCACGCGACCTTCGCAACCTCATCCGCCGCGAAGTGGAGGACAAACTCGCCAATCTCGTCATCGAAACGGCGGGCGAGCTTCCCGCGGAAATCCTCATCACCACCGAGGAAGCCGACAACACCCGCAGCGTGGTCGTGCGCCCGAATATGCCTGCCATCGCGGAGTCGTGATTTCTTGGAAATGTAAAATCACAAAACAGCAACATAAAAAAGAGCTGTCACATCACTTTTGGATGCGGCAGCTCTTTTTGATTTTCAGATTGTCTGCATTTTGGACTCGAATTCGGCAGCGGTCATATCCACTCTTTCGGCCGCCTGGGAGATCGTCAGCAAGCCGTCTCTCACAAGGTTGATCAACGTCATCAGTATGCCTTCGGCTCTTCC
>CACWOA010000137.1 GCA_902762395.1 uncultured Ruminococcus sp. | reverse complement strand
ACCGAGGAAAACAGACCTGCGGGATTTCAGCCGAAAGTGTTGACAGGCGGGGAGAAGGTCATCGAACAGAGCAAAAAAGCCTTGCAAAATGCGGCTGACGGTGGTATAATAAAGGTGAACGATTCTGGTACCGCACTTCATTCCATTTCAGATGAAACAATCAAAAATCTACCTGAGATAAATGTATTCAAAGATAGAGCCATGAATCAAGCAGTCCGCGGGTATGCGCAGGAGCTTCTTAGAGAAGCTCAACGTCATAAAGTCGGTACAGAAGTGGGCGGAATCATTACTTTGGATAAGGAAATGAAAAGGCATAAACTCATTATTGGTGAGGAAGGTGCTATGACTGTTGATATTCCAAAGTGCAAACAATCAAGCGTAACTCTTCATAATCATGCAAGTGGTGAGACTTTTTCAAAAAAGGACATTCTAAAATTTGTTGCCGATGAGCAAGCTCGATGTATGTTTGTTGTTGGAAACAATGGAGCTTGGTATGCTTTACAGAAAGCTGACAGCTTTAACTGGATTAAATTCGGAATTGACAGTTATCCGATTGACGGCGCTGACGATTTTAACATTCAAATTCTTGAAAGGGCGGGTGACTATGGACTATCATATTTCCAAATCTCTGGTTGATGATATGCGTCGCCAGATTAAAACGCATGAACCCTATCAAGATGACGATCCCGAATGGAATCTTTATGATGCAATAGGCGATCCGCAAAGAGAAAAGTCCACTTCGGCAAAAAAAATTCTCGAAGCTCTCGGAATCGACCCTTACGATGATAACGATTACGGAGATCTTACCGAATAACCAAACCGCTTTGAGCAATCAGGGCGGTTTTTCTTATGCCTGAGGGGGAGGTGTGGAGAATGAAAAAGATTATCACGATCTTGCTTATGACGGCGGTATTGATTACCATGACCGGATGCAATAAGCAATGGATTGACACGACATATCACTTTGACCGTGCTATACTCTCACTGCCTGACGGTACTGTGATTGAGGGGGAAGTAGAATCGTGGACGGATTTTAACGATGGCGACCAGATACAGGTTAAGATTGACGGTGTAACTTATCTGGTGCATTCGTCCGATGTTGTACTGATAGCAGAATAGCCAAGCTCATTCAATCGGGCGGGCTTTTTATTATGCCTGATGGGAGGTGGACGCGATGGAGCTGTTACAGGGGGATTGTCTGGAGCTGATGAAGGGCATCCCCGATAAGTCGATAGATATGGTGCTATGCGATTTGCCTTATGGTACGACGTCAAACACATGGGATAAGTGCATTGATTTAAAACAGCTATTTTCTGGATATGGACGAATTGTCCGAAAGGGTGGAGTAATTGCGCTTTTCTCACAAATGCCTTTCAGCGTGGACCTGATAAACGCGGACAGAAAGCACTTCCGCTATGAATGGATATGGCAGAAATCGCAGGGAACAGGCTTTTTAAACGCGCATAAAATGCCGCTCAAATGTCACGAAAATATTTTGATATTTTATGACAGGCTGCCGACATATCACCCGCAGTTCACGCAGGGAAAGCCGTATTATGAAAATTGTAAAACAGGATCCTCAAATTATCGCGAGCTGCAAAAGCATATTAGAACCAATTCGAGCGGGCGCAGGTTCCCGCTGGATGTGATAAAGTTTGCGGGCGTCAACAATTCGGCGGAGCGAAAATGGCACCCCACGCAAAAGCCCGTTGATTTGCTGGAATATCTTATCCGGACATACACCGACGAGGGCGAAACCGTGCTTGATAACTGCATGGGTTCCGGCTCGACAGGCGTGGCGTGTGTCAACACGGGACGTGACTTCATCGGGATGGAGCTGGACGGGCATTATTTTGAGATTGCCCGGCAGAGGATCGAGGAAGCTATGTCCGGACAACCGGATCAAACAACTTTTCCGGGTGATGGTACAACTTTTTCCGGAGATCAAACAACTTTTTGAGGGCGATGGTACAACTTTTTCGGGCAAAGCGGGACGTCCGGAGGCCGTCCCCTACAAGGCGCGATGTGTGAGCAAACACACCTTGTTGGATTTTGGGAGATTTTGAAAAATCAACCGAGCTGCAAGTTACCCGCAAATTAAAAAAATCCCTTGAAATGGGGATTTGCGACGGTTTTTGGGGCTTGTCAGAATGCAAAATGCAAGTTAAATTCTGACAAGAATTTAGCCGTTAGCCGATAGCCGATAGCGGCGCGGGTGGAAATTCCGAGGCAATTTTGAGGCAAAACAGAGGCATTGACAAACGCCGCTCTGTGCGGCGACAACGGAGGTTTACAAATGAGTTATACACCTGATTGCAGAAACGACGAAAGCTACAACCAGAGGTTTCTTGGCGACAAAGACAAGGAATTTATCCGCGGCTTCGACTGGTGCGCCGAAGAGGCGGTGGACAATTTCTTCGACAACCACTATGACGACGACACGGGCGAATATCTCGACCATATTCTGACACAGCGAGTGCCGGAACACCTGCGGGAAACGTACACGATGGAGCACACGTTCGACGACCGCGCCGACGAGGAACGCACGGTGGAAACCTACGCCGATCTGATTCGATTTGAACTGCTGCGCTGGATCGAGACGGAGCGCAACGAGCTGATTACTTACATGATCGACAGCATGAGCGATGAGGAATACGTCGAAAACGGCGGCGCGATTGAATAAAAACGCTTCATGATGTGTTTTAAACGCTTCATAGCGTGTTTCTGTCATTTCATGGTGTGTTTTCATGCACGTAAAAAAGCACTTGATTCCGGGCATTGCCGTTTCAAGTGCTTTTTGATTAGTCATTATAATGGCCACGGCAGGCGGCGATGATTAGACTGTCACCTTCCTGCTTGTAAACCAGTCGGTTGGTTTCGTCGATTCTTCGGCTCCAGTAGCCGTTATGATTTTTCAGCGGTTCCGGCTTTCCGATGCCGCTGAACGGATTTCTCTGCGCATCCTGTATCAATTGATTGATACGACGGAGCGTCTTTTTGTCCTGCAATTGCCAATACAGATAATCTTCCCATGCGCTTTCGTCCCACAATAATTTCATTCTTCCGGCACCTCGATCAGATCATGCTCGGTCAGTTGCGCCGTCCCGTTCTCAATGCGCTCAATCACGCCATCCAGGTGGCGCATATTGGAAGAATTGTAGAACGGGTCATGATTGGCGGTGACGTCAAACGGGATGCGCTGCTCCGATACGGCCTTTTTGGCAAAGATGCAAAAGGCCGTTGTCATTGTCATGCCAATATTATCGCACAGTGCGCCGAATTCGTTTTTTAAATCTTCGTCCATGCGTATGCTGAGGCTGGTTTGTGCCATACTATGCACTTCCTTTCTTGTTCATTGTAATCTATTTTTGGTGCATTGTCAATACATTATTCGTGCTTTATGAAAAATGTCCGATACGCTCACGACGTTAAACTGCCGCGGCTTTTTATTTCCACCGTTTCAACGGGTATTTGTTCAAAATAAGCCGACGGGCTTAAAACGGAAAGGGGGTTTTCCGACATGGAAAATCAGAACGCACAACAGAATGTGCAAAACACACAGGCCGCCGCTCCCGCTGCCAATTCGCAGCCGGTGGCGGGAAACCAGCAGGGCGCTGTTACTGTGAGCGCCGAAGACATTGCCGCCGCTCTGGATGCACGCCATCAGCGCACCGAGAGGTCAGTCATCCGCTCCTTTGCCGAGCGGAACGGCGTGAGCGTGGAGGAAATCACCAAGCTCGTGAGCGATTACAAGGCACAGCAGGCGGCTGCCATTCCCGCCGACGTGCAGCAGCGCATTGACGAGCGCCTTCGCACGGCTGACAACCGGCTGATCTCTGCCGAGGTTCGCGCGGTCGGCACGGAGCTGCACATTATCGACATCGACGCGGCGTTTGCGCTGATGGACAAATCCGGCGTGAAGGTCGGTGAGGACGGCAGTGTGACAGGCGTGAAAGAAGCGCTGGAAGCGCTGACCGCCGCCAAGCCGTATCTGGTCAAGGCTGCGCCGCCGCCTTCCGGCACGGGCAGCACCGGGAACTTCCCCAGAGGCACCGGCAGCGAAAACGCCGACTTCGCGGCACGTCTCGAAGCGGCACGCAAAAGCGGCAACCACAACCTTGCTACCGCGATCATCTCGGAGGCGGCGGCAAAAGGTATCCTTCTGAGATAATGCGGAATTCGGAATTCGGAATGCGGAATTTAGGCAGACACAGCCGCGTTCGCTGATCGCTTATGCATTACGGATTACGACAATTACGCATTACGCATTACGCATTACGAATTAATGATGAAAGGATGTTTTAAACTATGGCAAATGTAAACGGAACCGGAACGGTATTCAACCTTCCGAATTTTGCGGGGGAACTGTATTGCACTACTCCCACCGTCACGCCTTTTCTTAACCTGATTCGCGGCAGCGCCGTGAAAACCGACAATTTCCAATTCGCTACGGGAGTGGAGTATTCCCATGAGGCGGCTTCTCAGCCTGCCATTTCGGAAACCGCCTCCCTGACTGCGCCGACGGCGATCTCTTATGTGCGCAGCCAGAACACCAACGTGACGCAGATGTTTCATGAGAAAGTCTCCGTCACCTACGCCAAGCAGTCCAACAGCGGCAGACTCAGCGGCATCAACACCGCGGGGGCGCAGAACGACGCGCCGGATGAGCTGGAATTCCAGACCGCCCGCGCCCTCGAAAAAATGGCGCGGGATGTGGAGTACACCTTCCTCAACGGCGTGTATAATCTCGCCGGCGCTTCCAATCAGGCGAACAAGACGCGCGGGATGCTGGCGGCTGCCGGCACGGTGGTAGACTGCGAGAACGCTGCCCTGACGCAGGACTTTCTCAACGCCGCTTATAAGGCGGCGTATGACGCGGGCGCGGATTTCACCGACATGGTGCTGATCTGCAATTCCGCTGTCAAGCAGTATCTCTCCATCATCTATAACAAGCAGATGGGCTTTAATCTGCCTGACAGCCGCAACGTGGGCGGCGTGAACCTCACGACCATTGAGACCGACTTCGGCGCACTGCGCATTATGCTCGACCGCTTTATGCCTGCGGGCGTGCTTCTCGGGGCTGATCTCTCCTGCATCCGTCCGGTGGAGCAGGACGTACCCGGCAAGGGCAATTTCTTCCGCGAACAGCTTGCCAAGACCGGCGCCGCCGAGGAATACCAGATCTTCGGGCAGATCGGTCTTGACCACGGGCCTGCCTGGAAGCATTTCAAGATCACCAACATCGGCGCGGTCACCGTCGCGGGCGGCTCCGGTTC
>CACWOA010000136.1 GCA_902762395.1 uncultured Ruminococcus sp. | reverse complement strand
CTGCTTTGCGTGCGTTTTCAGCCACTTGACAGTATCCGCAACCTCTTCCTTGGGAAAGGGAAAGCTTCTGTCGTACAGACGCTTATAGTTCACGTTGACCACGAACGCACCCAGCTCCTCGCTCAGGCGTTTGCAATAGCGGTCGTCGTCCACCGCGTCCAGGCCTACCCACGCGCCGCCGTGGATTTGGACAAACACCGGCATATTCTCCCGCTGTTCGGGATAGTAAAAGAGCACCTCTACCGGATCCTTTCCCTCGCGCGGAATATAGCTGCGATCCCCGACGACGGGATCCGTTTTGTAATGCTTGTTGATTTTATGGAAGCGGGCATTCATCACCGCCCGTTTGATTGCCGTAAATGCCATGTCATTGCACCTCGATCTTCAATTCACCCTCACCGCGTGTCACGATAAGTGCCCGCCCGTGATAGGTTCGGATAGTCTTGTCAAAATAGTTTTCCTCGCTCTTCGGGTCAGCCGTGCCAAATCCGAGGATCTTCCGCTCACCGCTTGTCACCGCAGTGAGCGTCAGCACCGCTTCCGGGTTCAGAACGCCGTTTTCGTCCTTCACCGAAAGCTCAACGATCCCGTCGCCGAGATCCGTCTGTTCCGGATGGACGACATCGGACGCGGACATCAGTCGATTCTGTTCCGCAGGTCTGCCGTTCCGGAGGTTGACTGCCGTCAATTCCCCCGGCGTATATACGGTTTCAAACACCGCCTTGCAGCGCACGGGCTTTTGTTTTCCGACTAATCGGCCGTTGAGAAGCAGCTCAACCTCGTCGGCGTCGGAATAGACCTCCACGACGATCGGCTTGCCCTCGCTTTCCCGGTAGTTCCAGCTGTGCAGGGCGTCCGACCAACCCCAGCGGGTGGGTGACTGCTTTTCTCCGTAATGGGCAGGGTCCTGCACGGCAAGATAGGGTTCTTTTCGAAGGCCCCATACGATCTGCCGCCAGTAGGAAACCGGGCGGCGGTCGCCGATCAGGTCGAAATCTCCGCAGCCCGCCGTCCGCCAGGGATAGGCGCCGTAGAGATCATAGTCAAGCGCCTCGCCGTAGCGGTGCTGCCCGACGCCGGCCTCGCCCAGATAATCCCAGGCGGCCCAGCCGAAATCGCCGATCAGCTGCGGCAGCTTTTCACAGAGCCGCCAGTTTTCATATAACGCACCGGGATAGCACTCGGCGCCGACCATCATTCTGTGTGGATACTGCTTTGCGTCCGCTTCATAGCGGAAGACGGCGTAATTATATCCGACGATATCAAGATAGGAAAATGCCTCTGCCAGCGGCTCGCCGATCTCCCGAGAGGCCATCAATTCAGCTAACGCCTCGGCATTCCCGTTCAGAATCGAATTGATATCCGCTCCGGCTTTGACAGCCAGTTCCGGAATGCGGTCCATCAGGGAAAGCACCGGGTTTACGCAGTTGGTCAGATAGCGTGTGGCGTCAAGACTGCGGATATAGTCACAGATCTGTCTGCCGTATTGCGCTTCATGCGGGATACTGACCTCCGAGATCTCATTGCCGATGGAATAGAGGATCACAGAAGGGTGATTACAGGCCAGCTCCACCATGGCCGCGGCGTCCTCTTTCCAGTGGGAAAGAAAGTCCGCGGAATAATCGGCGTCCATCTTCGGCGTCGTCCATGCGTCGCAAAGCTCCAGCATGACGAGCATCCCCACTTCGTCGCAGGCCTCCAGTACCGTCCTGCTTGTCGGAAAATGGGCACAGCGGACGGCGTTATAGCCAGCATCCTTGAGCTTTTTGATGCGCCGGTTTGTCAAAGCTCTGTGTTCTACGGCGCCGATCACACCGTGATCCTGATGTATGCAGCCGCCCCGGAGCATGACAGTCTCGCCGTTGATCCGAAGTCCGCGCACTGTGTCCAGCGAAAGGGTACGCACGCCGAAACGTGTGCGCGCTTCGTCCAGCCCTTCCAGCGCCGTCTCGCAGTCGTATAAAAAAGGCTCGTCGGTGCTCCATCGTTTCGGGTTTGCCAGCGTAAACCGAAGCGTCACGGTTTTTGTTTCGCCTGCCGACAGCGTGACCGGCGCGCTGATCTCAGCGCCGCCGATCCGATGGCGCAGGACAAGTGCATGGGCTTGCGATTCCCTGTTGACGAGCGTTGTCTGAATCAGCAGAGCCGCCGCTTCAGCGTCCGCCTCCGCCACGGTGATCTTCACGCCGTTCGGCGCGATATGGACGTTCCCGCCTTTCAGCAGCCATACGTCCCGGTAAATGCCGGTGCCCGTATACCAGCGAGAGGAAGGAGCGCCGTTTCGCACCAGCACTTTCACCGTATTGGTTCCATTCTTCAGAAACGGGGAAATATCGACGGTAAAAGCGCTATATCCGTTGTGATGCTGCGCCGCCAGGCAGCCGTTGACGTATACCGCCGCTTTGGGGTATACACCCTCAAACTCCAGATATACCGCGCCGGAAGGATCGTCCACCGTAAATGTTTTGGTATAGTGAACCGTCCCGCCGGGATAATAGCCTGACGCGTTGCCCGCTATCGTGTGCGGATCCCGCTTTTCCCCGATCATCGCATCATGGGGCAGCGTTACCGGGATCGGCGTCTGTTCGCCGCCGAGCGTGCGCGCAAGCGCGGTGCCGCTGCCGTGAGAGAAGAGCCAGCCGGTGTTGAAAGTCTCTTTCAGCATCAGTATTTCCTCGAAAGCTGCGCTTCACATTCCTCGCGGCTGATCTCGCCTGCGTTGCATTTCGCCATCAGCTCTGCATCCTTGTCTTTCAGTTTATAGAAGAGAAGAACAAGGGCGGACAGCAGGAAGCCGACGCCCGGGATCAGCGCGTACACCACCCACATACCCTGAATCGCCTGCGGGGTCTGATAGGCGGCCTGCCCGACCTCCATGCCCATGTTCAGCAGTTCTTCATAGCTTTGGGCGGTCACCTCGTGCCAACCGAACAGTCCCATCACAAAGAGACCAATGCTCGCACCCACGCCGCCGACGGCTTTCGTAACGAAGGCATTGAGCGCATAGAAGATTCCGGCGCAGTCCTTGCCTGTTTTATAGCGCGTATACTCGATGGTATCCGGCGCGATGAAATTCATAAAGATTGCACGCAGGGAATTGGCAAGTCCCGCGATTGTACCGAGAACGATAAAGATAACGATGTTTTCATATCCCGCAAGATACTGCAAAATGTACATGCCGCCGAAAACCGCGCCGAGCAGGATCATGGAATTGCGCCGACCGAAGCGCTTGGCAATCTTGTCTGCCTGCGTATTGATGGCAATGGCGGGCACAAAGGCGATGAGGACCGGAATAGAAGTGATCATCGTTTTGCCTTCAAACAGGTAGAAAGAGATTAGCGAACCGACAGCAGCGGAGGTGCTCGTCACGCCCGCGATCAGGGAAGAGAGCAGAAAGACCGCCATATACTTATTGACACGCACGCAGTTCCACATATCGCGCAGCGTGTAGGACTCGCTCTTCTCTTCCTCGGTGTTTTTCAGCTCTGTATTGTACTCCCTGCCGTTTCTCACCAGCGGAATCATAATACCGATACAGATGATCATGGCCACAACAGATACGGACGTAAAGGAGAAGCCGGGACCTGCCACCGGGTCCACAAGGAAGTTGAGCACGATGCCGACCACAACGGCGGCGATCACGGTGATGAGGCCCTTGATCGTGATGATATGAGAACGCTCGTCGGTATTGTCCGTCAGCGTCATGATCAAGCTGTTCATCGGCACCTCGTTGAGCGTGCAGGAAAAATCATAGAGCAGATAGCTCACGATAAACCAAGCGATCTTCGCCCACTGCGGCATATCGGAGGGCATCACATAAAAGACGATGGTAAACAGCGGGAAGAGGAAAAACGTGAGGCGGTACCAGGGAAGGTATTTCCCTTCGCCTGTCAGTTTTCCAAAGGCCTTCCACTCGGTAATTTTCAGTTTGTCGATGAGGAAACCGAACACGACGTCATCCACGGCATCGATCATTTTCAGCATCAGCATCACGCCTGCCAGCAGTGTAAGATTCACGCCGCGCAGCGCCAAGAAGGAGGTCATAAAGGTTTGAAAAACCGCTGTTCCGAAGAGACGCCCGGTATCGGAAAGATAATAGTTGAACCGCTCTTTTCCGGTAAGACGCCAGTCGGGATGCTTGTTTACGCGTTCTTTTTTAGCCATGAGAATTCTCCTTTATATGTATTTTTGAATAAATGCCATCATGGAGTGAAAAGCCTGCAAAGCGTGCGGATCGCTTTCCATGCGGTCCATATAGCCGTGGGGCAGCTTTTCCCCGGGGAAAAACACCAGTTCATTGGGAACACCGATCTCGTCAAGCTTCTTTTTGAGATCGCGTCCTTCGGTGATGAAATACCCCGTTTCATCATTCGGTTCGTTGGAGGCGTTGATCCAACTGGGGATGAACTGGTCGCGGATATAGGTTTTCGCATTGATGATTTCTACCGCCTGCGGCGTATTGCGCTTTGCGCCGACAGCGCAGCCCAGCATCGCATACATATTGCTGTCGTATACACTGGCATCCAGCGCTGCTTCGTCGATGGCCAGTACCTTCAGGTTGTCCGGCGTCATGATGGGATTGATACCCAGCCTGGAGGCATAATCGGGGTTGCACACGCACGCGGCGTAGATTTCCGTCATGTTTGCCCCGGCGCTGCCGCCCGAAAGACAGACGCGGGACATATCAAGATGCAGCTCCTCTTCGTGCGCGAGCAGGTAACGCAGCAGCTCGTCGCACTGCTGAATCTGCACCGGAAAGCGGTACTGCGGCGCCAGCGCATAATCGGCGTTGACCAGAATGAATCCCGCTTTGACGATCGCTTCCAGCTTTCCGACACCGCCGGAACCGGTCTGCATCGGGTCACCGGCGGACTTATTGCCGAAGATAAAGCCGCCGCCGTGAAAGTAAACCACCACGGGCCGTTTTTCGCCGCTGCCGTCGGGATACCAGATATCCGCAAAGCTGTTGGGATAAGTTTCTCCGTATTTTACGTCGCTGCGGCAGACCATGCCGCTTTCAAGTTTCTTTATTTCCGGCGTATGCCAGGGCACCCATTCGTTGGGCTTGTGCCCCTTGTAGATTTTTGCATAGACCGCTTTTTGGATGAGCGTACATTTCAGATCGTTCAGTATTTTTCCCATATCAGCCCTCCGTCAGTGAAAGTCCAAAAGTTTTCAAGTTCCCTTCAAGGGCATCCGTTACCGCTTTTGCGAAACTCTTTTTTACAATGATATGATACTAAAAACGGAAAACCAAAAACAGACCTTTATTTTAGTGAATAAATAGGTTGATTTTTGTTTTCGATTCGTTTATTATATATTTTGACGAAAGAAGGCGGTGATAGGATGACGCATACACAGCTCGTTGAA
>CACWOA010000135.1 GCA_902762395.1 uncultured Ruminococcus sp. | reverse complement strand
CTGCTTCCAGCGCTGCTGTTGCCATTGCCTTCGCCGCAATAACAGCATTTGTCCTGCCTTCTGAAATGCCTGCCGCAAACCCTTTTGACACATAGGCACCCGCACGATGAAACGCCGGATAGGTGTTTTTTATAGCTGTCACGCAAGCGTTTGTCACGCCGACAAACACAGAAACCGCCGATGCTGCTTTGCTTTTTACACCGTTGAGAAGGGTTGTCATCGTCGCTCCTCCGGCATTTTGAACTTTGGTTGTCGCGTTTGAGAAGGCGTTGATAAACTGCGTGATACCGGCATCCGCGATCGCTTTCAGTGACTTACCGAAATTGGCGGCAGCGGACGCGTTCAGACTCTGTGCGCCTTTTAACACATTCAAGAGATTTTTCATTTCCCTGACCGCGCCAGAAAGCGTGGCGGTATTGATACCGCTGATGTGGCTGTAAAATGTGCCGAAATACTTACCAAAAGAAGCTGCCTGCTTGCCAAGACCTGTCAGTGACATTTCGCCGGAAAGCCAATCGCTGTTCTTCGGCAGGTTTTTACAGAGTTCGCACAAAGAGGCAGCGGCACTGGTGGAAGCAGTCACTACTTCCGGTTTAATGCCCTCCACGCTATTTGCGTAAGAAGCGAAATCAGTGCCGAATCTTTTCAGATTATTGCCGAACGTGCCAAGGTCATTGTCCCCGGCGAACCAGCTTGCCACGCCGCCTTGGTTCGGTAATCCGGCAGCCATCTCCGCAAGAGACTTGGCAGCCGTAGCGGATGCGGTCACGGTTTCGGGAGAAATACCCACAACGGCGTCCGCATACGCTTTGAATCCCGGCGCAAATTTCGCCAGTTCTTCGCCAAACGTAGACAGCAGATTTTCGCCTGCAAACCAACTTGCCACACCGCCTTGATTCGGTAGATTAACCGCCATCTCAGCAAGTGCTCTGGCTGCATTGGCAGAAGCCTCTACCACAGCGGGGTCAAGACCGACGACACTGTCAGCATATCGCTTGATTTTCGGAGCAAAGGCGACCAGTTCATCCGCAAACGCCGAAAGACTGTTTTCCCCCGCAAAGACGGCAGCAAGTCCGCCGGTGTTGGGAACCAGCCGCGCAAATTCCGCCAGCGCTTTGGCGGCATTGGCAGAGGATTCCACCGCCGCGCCGTCAATGCCCTTCACCGCCTCGGAGAAGGTTTTTAGATACGGAGCGAAAGTCGAAATTTGCTCTCCAAAGTCTTTAAGTGAAACCCCTCCGGTAATCCAGTTTGTGAGACCGTTTATTACGTTTGCACCCGTCAGAATCAAGATTGCCTCTGCAAGGGCTTTGACGCCGTTCATAGCAGAAGCGTCAATCGACTGAGCGCCAGTAATAAACGGAGAAAGATTCTCCATAAACAGAGAAATATCAGTTGCGATACGGGGTAACTGGCTGGAGAAACCGCCCGCGATTCCTCCCAGAATTCCGCCGAAGAAGGAACCGATTGCTACGCCGATTTGTTGCAGGAATTTTCCGCCCTCGTCAATTGCCCACGATAAACCGGGTATTTTTCGGAGCAATCCGATGGCAGCCAGCACAAGCCCTAATTCCGCTATGACGGCTCCCACACCAAGCACGCCAGCCATTGCTGCGGGAATAATGGAAGCAATTCCACTGAAAAGGAACATAGCAGCTGCAACGAGACCCATTCCAGCCACCATTTTGATTAACCCATCCATGCTTAATCCGCCCAGCGCATCAATAATACCGGAAAATAAAGCGGACAGCAGATTCACAGCGGAAGTAATCAATTTCGGCAGATAGGCGGTCAGACCGTCAATTAAACCGAGAAGGAAAGTAAACAAATATTCCACGATTTCCGGCGTATGGTCAGCCAAAGCCTTGAGCACTTCGATGACAAGCACCATAATCGCTTTAACAAGAGGTGGCGTACATTTAATCACAACGTCACATAGGCTTTTGATGATAATAATTAATGCGTTGGTGAGCGCCGGAACAATTGACACGATTGCCTCGATTGTGTCTGGGATGACAGATATAATTCCCACAATCAACAAACGGAGCGAGGCAATCATAGACGCAACACTTGCTGTCATTGACACAGCAATGGAGGTAATGCCCGCGCCAATCGCCGTCAGACCAACGCCGATTGCTGTTATACCGACACCCAATACAACAAGGGAAGCCGCCAGCGCAAGAATCATCGGAACAGCAGGTGCCAAAAGCAAAGCGCCGACACCTACGACGGCGAACACTCCTGCCAGTGCTGCCAGTGCTTTCACAATCGAACCAACCGACATACCGCCCAGCACTTTCAGCACAGGCGTCAATACGGCTAATGCACCCGCGACGACCAGCAACGCCGCCGCACCCGGAATCGCTGCCCCCATCAGCGTCACGGCAACTGCAATAATAGTCAATGATCCGGCAAGTGCCAAAAGACTTTTGCCTACTTCCGCCATCGACATTTTACCGAGAATCATCAGCGCACCGGCTAATATCACCATTGCGCCGGAAATAATTACTAAGGCCGCCGCACCGGGCAGTGCCGCGACCATCAGAGTCACAGCGACTGCGATAATAGTCAGCGAGCCTGCCAACAGCAACAGACTTTTACCGACTTCTGCCATTGACATCTTGCCCATTTGGGCTAAAGCGAGTGCAAGAAGGTTCAACGCACCGCCGATTAAGACCAGTCCCAACGCGATGATTGGCGTGGTTGCAGGAAGAAATTGAACCGCTATTGTAACAGCCGCCAACGCAGCGCTCATAGTGAACAGCCCTTTTGCGATCTCCTTTACGGAAAGTGCGCCCATTCTTTCAACAGCGCGGGCGAACAGCAGCATAGATGAGCCGATCAGCACCATACCGAGCGCCGTAGAAATCATGCTGCCGGGATTGCCGATCAATCTGGTGAATGCGATCATTTGCGCAATCATCACGGTAACGGCACCGAGTCCTTTGGCAAGTTCTTCGAGCTTCAGCGCGCCGAGTTCCTTCACAGCTTTTGCCATCAATCCCACTGCAAGCGCAAATATCAACAGACCAGTGGCTCCTCTGATCATTTTTCCGCTGTTTTCCGACAGTCTTTCGGCAACTAAAAGCAAAACGCCAGATAACACGCTCACGCTGACAAGACCTTTTGCTACACCATCCCAGTCCAGACTGGCAAGATTCTTCATGGCAAACGACAAGATGAGAATAGCTGCTGACATCTGAATCATCACGCGCGATGCTTTTCCCAGTCCGTCAAATCCGTGGGTACCCATTTTGCTTTCAAATATCATCATGGAGCCGAACAGCGCCACGAAATTACCGACGAGCGCCGTCATAGCGCTTGTCAGTTTTTTACTGTCGATTAATGAAAGCACAAAAAGAGAAGCCGTTAATACGGCGATAGCTCCTGCAATCTTACTCAGGACATTCGCTTTCAGGTTTTCCTGCATAGCGCTCAGACAGTCTGTCACGCCGCCAAATATCTCTTTGATGCCGCCGACAATGCCTCCGGCGTTTTTGGAAATATCGGAAAGATTGCCCGTCACGCTCGACAAAGAATCAATAAATTTGCGAATGCTCAGTCCAAGCCCCGCCATCAGACCGCCGTTGATGATATCCAGCAGCGTATCGAAGTCGGTCTCGGCAATAAAAGTCGCAATACCCTCTCCAAGCAGACGGAACGCGTCGCCGAGAACGGTCACAAATCCACCCACCAACGGAGCGAGATTCTGCGCCAGATGCAGCAGCGCATTCAGAAACACCTTAAAACCGTCCGCCAGAACAGACAACGGCTGTAATCTCTCGCGAATTTTGTCAAAGAACACATCAAATCCGTTGGTATCGGTTTTCTTGAAACAGGACAGCGCTTCTTGGAAAGCGGTAGCTCCTTCCGAAAACTTCTCGCCTATTTTGCGCATTGCTTCACCGACCGACACGCCGGTTAATTTCTGAAACAAGGCGTCCAGATAGTCCGGAAGTGCAACGATTACGCTTACAATGCCGTCCACCGCTCGTTTAAATATCTGATGCCGTTTGACAAATTCATCCAAGGCGGTGGCAAACAGTCCCATTTTGTTCGTCACAAACAAAACACCCTGTCCGAGTTTGCCAAGCACGCCAACAAGAATCTTTACCAGAGGCGAAAGACCTGTCAAAGACAAAACCGCCTGCCGTCCGATATCAAGGACAGCGAACAAACCCTTGAAGGAATTTTTGATTTTTTCGGCGGTACCGTCCCCTATTTTGAAATGCGATGTCAGGTTTTCTATCTTCTCGGTAAAATCCGCCAATTGCTTACCAGTGATAGAAGGAAAAATATCCTTGAATCCTTCTTTGATCGGCTTGATAAAGCTGACAATTCCTTTGAGCGTGTTGCGTATAGAATCGAGCAGCGCCGCGCGTCCGCCCAGCTTGTTCCAATCGCCCAGAATGTCATTGCGGGCATTCGACATGGAATCAATAAAACCGCCGATGAATTGGTAAGCCTCTGACCAAAGCGCCTTTGCTTCGTCGAAGTTGCCGAATATCAGTTCCCACGTCTGCGCCCAGCCGGAACCGACCCCTTCCTTCAAGGTATCCATGAGCTGGGAAAAGGTTTTTACGTCCTGTGCGGCGGCAAATGCCTTTTTACCGATTTCCGTGGTTTCGTCAGAATAGCGACCCAATGTTTCGATCAGCACTTCCGAAGTAAGCCACTGGTTACTGAGCGATTCGTTGAAATTGGAATTCGCGTCAAAAGCGTCGGAAACCTTTCCGCGCAGGTCTTTAGTTGTAGTAACGTACTTTTCGCCTTTTTTCTTTACAGTACCAAGTGCCAACGCCGTTTTAATCAACTCGTTCTTGAAATCCACAGTTGCCATGTTGGCAGTTTCAATGGATTTCCAGTCAATGAGTTTTACCGCGCCGGAGGACAACGCCTGCGCAAAATTGTACATAGCGTGAGACGCCTGTTGCGTATTGGCACCGGAAAGCGCCGCGACATTGCTCACGCCCTGTATGGCCTTGACAGACTTATCAAGGCTCACACCGGCATTGGTAAACTTACCGATGTTGGATGTCATATCTGAAAACGAATAGATCGTTTTGTCTGCGTAAGTATTCAACTCGTCCAGATACCCTGTTACCGTTTCGAGAGATTCTCCCGAACTGTTCATGATGGTCTGCACCGAGTTCATTTTCAATTCGTATTCCTCGAAGCCGTCCTTAATCGGGTCTATGGTCAGTGATTTTACCTCTCTCGGAACCATTTGTCCTTATTTTTTGTGCACTTTTTTACCGTGCTCATTTATAGTTTTGAGTTTACCAAGCGTTGAAAGACTGGTTTGTACGCCATCCTCAAACTGGCGGTTATCAAACCGCATTTCAACGACTCTTTCGTCGATCGTGGTGGCTATAGCTTCGTGACCTCCTTCCATGCGGCGTCGAGTATTTTGTCAAAAATCGGCTGAATGGCGGGATTGATGTAATCTCTCCCCTGCACATAGCCGCCATTGCGGGTTCCATGCCCGTATTGCAGAATAATGGCAATAGGAACCCCATTTTGAATATTGGTGTTATAAAATGAAATAGTCACCGTATCGTGGAAATGCGTGATTTCGTATTTCCACGAGGCGGCGGTTTTCCCTGTGTCAACAGGGGTGGCGGATGAAAGGGCGGCCACGCCTTCCCGACCGTATTTGTCGAGATCACTGCGTTTCACCGCCTCTTTTGCCCTTTCCAGATAGCGGGTGAGCTTGGAAAAATCGCCCTTTTGTTGAAAACGTATCATGCGCTGCGTTGTCACCCTTTGGAGTGAAGTTGTTTCCTTCGTTTGGCGTTTATCGCGTTTCGTCTGCGAAGATCATTCTTCCCCATCTTCTTCGGGGACTGATTCTTTAGGCTGCACACTTTGATAAGCGCCAACAGGCGGTTAAGATGCCAGTATTGGCACTCAAACGGAATGTTCATCGAAATCAGCCAATAGTAAATCAGTTCAGAGGTAACTGTTTCACGGCTATTTCCCTTTTTGTTATCGGGCGGAAACTTGGTGGCTGTCATGGGGGCGTCGATATAAACGTTAATCTGCTGAATGTTCTGTTCGGCCAGCCCGATATAGACATTCGGATCAACGTCAGGCGTAAGGGTCATACAGCGGACATAATCCAGCACCTCTTCCTCGGTTTTTTCTTTTTTACCGAGAAACGCCTTGTGCCACTTCGCCTCCCATTTTGAAATAGAAACAAGCGAGTGTTCCAACTGGATGGTTGCGCCGGAGGTATTGATAAACCCTTCGTTCTTCTCGTCCCATAATTCAGCAGCCGGAATGGTGATCGTCAACATAAACTGTTACGCCAGAGGCATCATGAGGGGAGACGCAGACGTCTGTGCTGCTTTCGCCGCTGCTTCGGCTGCCTCTTTCGGAATGACGGCGTTGATGAATTCGATCATGCTGTCGGTACCTGTGAAAAGTTCCATGAAAAGCTGGTCATAAGCGGGCGTCTGGGAAAACGCCAAGGAAATCTCCTCGGATTTCATGAATCGTCTGCCGTCCGGCGACTTCTCGCCGTAAGCGAGAAGCAGAATCCGCTTAAACATACGGGAGAGATCGGAAATATCATTGGCGTTGACCATCTTGTTCAGCGCCGCCGTGAGAGAACCTTCGGTGGTGAGTTCCAGTTCCGTCAGTTCGGATTTGGAGAGGTTGAAGTAAAAGTTCTCGGTTCTTTCCAGACCGTTGTAGTCGGTGTAGGTAATGATTTTGGTAAGCATTTTTCAATTATCTCCTTTCAGTCAAAGAAAAAAAGGCACACAGCACCTTAGAAAAGAGCCGTATGCCTTTTTATGAGAATTCGTCAAATAGTAAACTTACGAGGCGATAACGCTTAGCTTCCGGAGCTGCCGGAAGAAGCATTGTTCTTCATGAGTGTCATCACTTCGTCAGGGAAAGGCAGACGAGGTTCGACGTTTTCTTTGCCGTAGAGAATCTCTTCAAGCGCCGCAAGTTTTTCGGCGGTGCATTTGGTGGAGTCAACGGTCAGAGTGGCGGTAGGCTTAAAGCCTGTCACATTGACGGGCGTAGTGGAAACCTCCCACGAGAACGTGATGGCTTCCACATCATCGTCCACGGTCTCATAGCCTTTCTCGGTAGGCTGCGCAAGGCAGTTATACGCCAGATGCAGCTTGTAGCCGTAGTCGTTGGATTTCGTGTCGTTGCCCAGAAGGGAGCGGTAGCAAAGACCAAAAGGCTTTCTGGTCTGCTGCCCGATAGTGACACCGTCCGCAATCTCCGCAGAGCCGTCGCACTCCGCAAACGCGTCGGGATAGGTGTAAGCTTCGATGGTCAGATTCATTTTTTCGGCGGACACCAGATTGAGATACGGAATATTATCCGCATAAACGGGGCTGGGTTCGCCGCCATCGGGGTTCTCACCTACCGAGCTGAGACCGTTCCATGCCACGCCGTTGCCGAAGCTGCCATCAGCCAACTGGCTGTAATGTACGCCTCTGTCAACACCCGTTTCGTAGAAACGCTCGCCGGTTTTGTCCCATTCAATTTTCATAGGGAAAATTCCTCCTTAAAAGATGAGTGTAAAAGTAAAATGATGCAGATTGTCGCTCGTGTAGTGCCGATCAAACCGGCACATCGGAAGCTGCAATATCCGTTCCGCAATTTCGCTGTCGGGGTTCCTGTCAATGACGGTAACGGCGTACCGCAGATGAGACAAATATACCCTGTCATCGGCGTGGACGTTCTGCACAGCGTCCAACGCATACACGATGGCAGGGTATTTCATCTTGACGGTTTCGGGAGGCTGGTAATATACGTTGGAAGAACCGAGCGTTTCCCGAAGAATGGCGCTCAGTTTCAACCGTCTTTCGCTCACGCTACCCATTGTAGACCTCCCCTACGCTGATAATCAGTCTCGGATATTGCACCTCGACATTCGTTACGTTCCATTTTGCGCCCATGAACGTGATATAGCGGATGAATTGGAAATGGGCAAAGGCGAACGGGTCGGAAAGCACGCTGATCTCATTCGACACCACAATGTTGTCGTTCAGACCTTCCCCGGATTGACGGCGGTATTTGTGGGAAAGAATATCACCGTAATAAGTACGCTCCGTGATCTGTTCCTCCCACACATCGGGAGAGGTTTCTACCGTTTCCGCGAAGCATATGCTGCCGTACCATTTCGCCATTTTGAATTTCTCCTTTGCCGTTTAATTCATCAGCCGTTGCTGGTAGCGGTCGTCACGTCTTCTTCGATAGCGATGGCCGCCTTGGTTCTGGTCAGTGCGCCGGACACGCGGGTTTCGAGAAGGGATTTCTCCTGATTGAAGTCGATGTCGAAATCAGTGAAGTGGGTTACTTCGCCGCCCTTGGTAGCGC
>CACWOA010000134.1 GCA_902762395.1 uncultured Ruminococcus sp. | reverse complement strand
CCAGCGAGTGAAAGGTGATAGCGGAAAGCCGACCCTCCGGCGCCAGTCTGTCAAATCCCGCCTGCAAGCCGCGTTCCAGTTCGCCCAGTTCGTCGTTGACGGCAATGCGCAGCGCCTGAAAAACCCTGCGCGCGGGATGTCCGCCCCGCTTGGCGGCTGCCGGCACCGCGTCGGAAATGATTTCGGCCAGTCGGAATGTCGTGTCGATGGGCGCTTTCTCTCTCTCGGCGCATATCGCCTTGGCGATTCTCACAGAAAACTTCTCCTCGCCATAGCAGGTAAAAATCTCCGCGAGCTGCTGCCATGTCATAGTGGCGCACAGATCAGCGGCAGTCACGCCCTCTTGGCTCATGCGCATATCGAGCGGCGCGTCCTTGTGAAAGGAAAAGCCGCGCTGCGCGGTATCCACCTGATGGGAGGAGACGCCGATATCCATGAGAATGCCGTTGACGGCGGGGATGCCCAATCCGTCCAGCACATCGGCTATGGCACTGTAAGGGGTATGTACCACCGTCACACGGTCGTCGCCTGCAAAGCGCGCCGTCACAGTGGCAATCGCGTCGGGGTCACGGTCCAGACAGACCAGCCTGCCAGCCGGTCCCAGCTTTTCCAGCACAGCCGCACTGTGATTGCCTCCCCCTGCCGTACAGTCCACATAAGTCCCATCCGACCGCACATCCAGCGAGTCGATCGTCTCGCTGAACAATACGGGAATATGTTGAAATTCCAAAGAAATTCTCCCTGCTTTCTCTGCCGGGCTTATCATGCAAGTCCGAGTTGCTCCATAAGCGCCATTTCTTCCTCAGGCGACATTTCGTTCGCCTCGTTCACCTTTTCGAGTTCCTCTTCGTTCCAGAATTCGATCCAGTCGATCATGCCGACCATGCGCACCTTGTCCTTGATGCCGACCGAAAGACGGGTTTCCTCGGAAATCAGAATACGTCCTTGGCTGTCGAGAGACAGTTCTTCCGCGTTGATGATCAGCTTGCGGCGAAGTTTCACCATAGGAGCCGTACCCTGACGCAGCTTTTCGAGGAACTGCTCATAGGACGCCTTGGGATAGACACGGATGCAGCCGTCCACGCTTTTGACCGCCACCACAGAGAGACCCAGATCTTCACGGTATTTCGCCGGAATCACAACACGACCCTTTGTGTCGATATTGTGTACAGCATTGCCGATCAGCATACGGTTCCCTCCCCTCCGCGTCCGCCTGACGAACGCTCCTGTCAGTCAGACTTCTCTTTTTTTCTCAAAAATCCGCATATTCCTTTGACAAATGGGATATACTGTTGTATAATGAAGGTGACATCAGGAAAAGATGACGTGCAGATCGGCAGCACGAGGATTTGATTCACAGACCCTCAAAGCCGATACTTTGCATGGGATTTTCGCCCCACTTCTCAACATTTCCTGACACTTCGCCCCACTTGTATTATCATTATAGGTTTTTCACTCCCAAATGTCAATGCATTTCGGGATATTTATGCGAGTTTTTTTATTGTGTATTGCACAGTTTTTCCGAACCGACGACAGGCGGTCGGCGTTTACAAAATATTTACATTTTGCAAAAAGTAAAAAAAGAGGAACCTCTCACAGCAACAGAGAAGTTCCTCTTTTTATTTTTCAACATTCCTCAGACCTGCGGCAGCTCGCCGCCTGACAAATCAGCCCCCGATAAAGGCGAGAATATCGGCAATCGCCTCGTCGCGGGCGGTGTCGTTGAGGATTTCGTGACGATTATCGTCATAGAGTTTCATACGGACGTCAGCGCCCTTCCTGACCAGCTTTTGATTCACCGTCCTGACGCCCTTGCCGTGTTCGCCCACAGGGTCATCCGCACCCGAAACGAGGAGGATGGGCAGCCTGGACTTTCCCATGCGCCTGACCCATTTGGACAAATTGACCTCGCGATTGAGTTTGACCAGATCATGCATGGCGCTGACGGTAAAATGATAGTTGCAGAATTTATCCGCGTCATAAATCCGACGCACTTCCGGATTTTTCGAGAGCCAGTCGCCGTTGGTGCCGTCTCCGAAGCCATCGTTATAGTTCCCGAACGCCAGTTTTTCGATCAGCGGGGAAACATGACGCCCGCCCCGGAAGAAACCGATGGCATTGATGAGTCCCAGCGCCACACCCGATGCGGGATTGGGACCGCCTGTCCCCATGATGATCAGCTTGTCGGGCAGATCGGGGTACTTTGCCGCAGTCAGGCGCACAATGAACGAACCCATACTGTGCCCCATCAGGTAATAGGGCAAACCGGGATACTCATTCTTGACGGTATTTCCCACAGCGTTCACATCGGCAGCCAGCAGCTTCCAACCGTTTTTCCTGGCAATATAGCCCAGTTCGCTGTCATCCACGGCGGTATTGCCGTGACCGAGATTGTCATAGGCGACGCAGACATAGCCCGCCTCCGCCATTTCGCGCAGGAAGGCATCGTAACGACCGATATGCTCCGTCATGCCGTGTACCAGATGGAAGATGCCCTTCGGCTGCCCCTCGGGAATGTACATCTTTCCTTTTAATGTGTGGATTCCGTCAGTAGACGGAAATTCACGTTCTTTCACTTCCACTGCCATATCAGACACCTCTGCAAGCCGCGACGGCCGCGTGCCAGCCGTGCAGCAGTTTTTCTCTTGTCTCCGCCGTCATGTCGGGCGCAAAGACCGCGTTCACTTCCGTGCCGCCGTGCAGCTTTTCCGGCTCAAAAAGACCTGCCGCGAGTCCCGCCAAGTAAGCCGCTCCGGCCGCCGTCGCTTCCTTCTGCGCCGGGCGGATGACCTGCACATCGGAAATATCCGACTGGAACTGCATGAGGAAATTGTTGGCGGAAGCGCCGCCGTCCACTTTCAGGGAACGAATGCTGCCGCCGAAATCGGATCGCATCGCGTCAATCACGTCGTTGGACTGAAACGCGATGGCTTCGAGCGCCGCGCGGATGATGTGATTGCGCCCCGCGCCCCGCGTCAGTCCCGTAATGGTGCCGCGCGCGTGCATATCCCAATAAGGCGCACCCAGTCCCGTGAAGGCGGGAACGATATACACGCCTCCGTTGTCGCTCACCTTTTCGGCAAAATATTCGCTGTCGGCGGAATCATGGATCAGACGCAGTTCGTCACGCAGCCATTGGATGACCGCGCCGCCCGTAAAGACGCTTCCTTCCAGCGCATACTCCACCGGCTGGTCTTTGGCGGTCGCCGCGATGGTGGTCACAAGTCCGTGACGGCTGAACACAGGCTTCACGCCCGTGTTGGCGAGAAGGAAGCAGCCTGTGCCATAGGTAATCTTCAGATCGCCCTCCGACACACAGCCCTGTCCGAAAAGCGCCGCCTGCTGGTCGCCCGCCATGCCGCAGATCGGCACCTTGGCTCCCATCAGACTCATATAGCCGTAGATTTCGCTGCTGCTCCTGACCTCCGGCAGCATGCTCATGGGAATGCTCAGCCATTCACAAAGCTTTTCATCCCACGAAAGCGTGTTGATATTGTAAAGCATGGTGCGGGAGGCATTGGTGCGGTCGGTCACATGCACCGCGCCCTCGGTCAGCTTCCAGACCAGCCAGGTGTCCACCGTGCCAAAGAGCAGTTCGCCCCGCTCCGCCTTTTCGCGCGCGCCTTCCACATGGTCGAGAATCCACTTGATCTTAGTGCCGCTGAAATACGCGTCGAGTTTGAGTCCCGTCGCCTGCCGGATGTATTCGGCGTGACCCTCCCGCTCGAGCTGCTCGCAGATTTTGGCTGTGCGCCGGCACTGCCAGACGATGGCGTTGTAGATCGGCTTGCCGGTGGCTTTTTCCCACACGATAGTGGTTTCCCGCTGGTTGGTGATACCGATACCCGCGATTTCGTCGGCGGAAATGCCGCTTTTGGCAATGCACTCGGTCATCGAGGCGTACTGCGTGGCGTAAATCTGCATCGCGTCATGCTCCACCCAGCCCGGCTGCGGGTAAATCTGCGCAAATTCCTGCTGCGCGGTGTTCAGCGCGTTCATATCCCGGTCAAACAGGATGGTTCTTGCGCTGGTGGTGCCTTCGTCGAGCGCCAGAATATATTTTTTGTCAAGTGACGTCATAGGAATCACCCTCCGTTTCTTTTTCTCCATTGTACCACAGCGCGCCGGATTATTCAATGATTTATCCAGAATTTTTTATATTTTTATTCACTATTCACAACGCAAGCGCTCGCATTCGTTCAACGATAGCCATAGATGCAGTAAACGTCGTCCTGCCGCTCGAAGGGAATATGGTATTTCCCCAAAATCGCTTCAAACTGAGCCGAAGCGTCAATCAACCGCGGCGCCAGCAGTCTGCCCCTGCGCTCCAGATAACGCGGTCTGACTTTCACCCACTCAATCACAAACCAACGGTTCGCGCCTGTTGCGGGGTAACACAAAAAATCCTCTCCCCAATCGCCCCAGTAGGAAACGTCCGACTGAAAGAAAGGTTCGTCCGGACAGGCGTCTTCCATCACTGTTTTGAGGATGAACGGCGGCGGAAAAGGCATTTCGTTCACCATCCCCTCCCGCAGCTCGCGCCATTTGGTGTTGTTCATACAACTGCCCAACCCGCGCTTGGCAATCACTTCATTGACCTGTGTTTTAAGGTCTTTCATGTGGTTGTTCCCTCTTTCTTTGGTTAAAGCTCCAGTCTGCCCTTGATCCAGTAATTGCTCATGCTGAAATCGCGGTTTTCCGTCACTTCCCGTCCGAGATACGACGGCGGCACAAAGGCATTCGCCGCCTCTACCGAGTCAAATTCCACCTCGGCATACATAAAGCCGGTTTCCGTGCCGCTGTCCACCATGCTGCATTCCAGTTTCAGACCGTCCCCCAGCTCATAGACACGGTAGTCCTTGCGAATGGGCGCACGTTTGAGAAGACCCGCCATTTCATTGTACTGCTCCGCGGTGATGGGAATGTTGACCTCCGCGCGCACCAGCGTGCCTTTTCCCTTGACGGTCATCTCGTATTTGTCGGAGCCGTCGGGATAGGCGAACCGGCGGATTCTCACCACCGGCGCGGTGGAAAGATATCCCTGACAGACCTGCGCGCGGTACAGTTCCGGCAGGTCGGGAAATGCGTCAATAAGAAACTGTCTTTCGATTTCCATTTTTTGTCCTTTCTTTGTCTTACTTTCAGCCGATTGTAAATGCACTATCCACAGCTTACCTCCGTCAGCTCCCTCAGAGAGGGAGGTAGCCACGCCGCAGGCGTGCCGGAGGGAGTTTATTTCCCTATAGCAATCCAAACAAACAAAAAGACAAGTTCGGCGCGCTGGTGAGCACATGGCTGCGTTGTCGTCCTAGGTGGGCGCCAGCCCACCGTCGTCCTCCGCCTTGCCCTGCACTCACCATCATCGCCTCCTTTTGTCTCCCTGATTATTTGGATTGCTATA
>CACWOA010000133.1 GCA_902762395.1 uncultured Ruminococcus sp. | reverse complement strand
TTGATGGCGGCGAGGTAGCCGAAATAGAGCCACTGCACCGCTTCCCTGGCGTTGGTAGCGGGCTGGGAGATATCAAAGCCGTAGATGCGCGCCATTTTGCGGATGCCCCGGAGCGCGCGGAGCTGTTCGGCGATTTCCTCACGCAGACGGATGAATTCGTCGATCATATTGCCGCCGCCGCAATGCGCAAGGTCGTTTTCTTTCTCTTTAATCAGGAAGTCGATGCCGTAGAGCGCCACGCGGCGGTAGTCGCCCACGATTCTGCCTCTGCCGTAGGTGTCGGGCAGACCGGTGATGATGTGGCTGTGGCGGGCGCGCTTCATTTCGGGGGTGTAAGCGTCAAAGACCGCCTGATTGTGGGTCTTGTGATAATCAGTGAAGATTTTGACCAGATCGGGGTTGACGGTGTAGCCATAGGTCGCCGCCGCCTGCTCCGCCATCTTGATGCCGCCGTAGGGCATGAAGGCTCTTTTCAAGGGTTTGTCGGTTTGCAGACCCACGACCTTTTCCAGATCCTTCATGGATTCGTCGATATAGCCGGGACCGTAGGCATTCAGACGCGACACGATCTCGGTTTCACATTCCAGCACGCCGCCTCTGGCGCGTTCTTCCTTCTGTAATTCCTGGAGCTTGCCCCAGAGCTTGTTGGTGGCGTCGGTAGGACCTTCCAGAAAGCTTTCGTCCCCGTCGTAGGGCGTGTAGTTGGACTGGATAAAGTCGCGTACATTGACGTCCTCTTTCCAGACTCTGCCTTTGAAGTTTCTCCATGCGTTGTTGCTCATAGCGACACGTTCCTTTCTAAATGGTATGGTAATAAAAACGCCTGAAATGAATGGAGGGAAAACAGGCGTTGTTCTTTTGACTGTATAGTAACAAAAATCCGAGGAAGAAACATTGATTCAAATCAATTTTATATTTTTCCCTCAAGAATGTTTTTGGCAATCGCGACGCGTTCTCTGGTCGGCGGCTGTATGCCGTCGAGCGTGTAGGGAATGCCCAGTTCCTGCCACTTGTAGACGCCGAAGGAGTGGTAGGGGAGAATTTCGATTTTTTCGACATTCCCCAATGTGGCGATGAAAGCGCGGGTGCGCCGTAAATACACGTCGTTGTCGGTGATGGTGGGTACCAGCACATGGCGAATCCAGACCGGCTTACCGATTTCCGAGAGAAAGCGGAGCATATCCAGAATGGCTTCATTGTCCATGCCGGTGAGTTTCCGATGTTCCTGCGGGTCGATGTGCTTGATATCCACTAAGAATAAATCAGTCAGTTCACAGAGCCGCTGAAATTTACCGAAAAAAGGCTGACGGCGGGTAAAGGGTTGTCCGGCTGTGTCGATACAGGTGTGAATGCCGCGCTGCTTTGCCTTTTCAAAAAGCTCCAGCAGAAAGTCGATTTGCAGCAGCGGTTCGCCGCCGCTGACCGTAAGACCGCCCTCGCGTCCCCAGTAGCTTCTGTAACGCTCGGCGATGTCAAGCAGTTCGTCCGCCGATCGGAGCTGACCGCCTGCCGCGTTCCATGTGTCGGGGTTGTGGCAGTAGCGGCAGCGAAGGGCGCAGCCCTGGGTGAAGATGATGAAACGGACGCCGGGTCCGTCCACTGAACCGAATGACTCGGTAGAATGAATTCTTCCTGATACCATAATAATTGATTTCTCCCTTATTTTCAATCGTTTTTTCATATCTTTATGATAATCTGCCTTATGAACATCAGACATTGATTTGAATCAATTTTTTTGTGTATTTTTGCGCAGATTGAAATTTACAGAATGTGTGTTGATTTTTTCAGGCGGCGATAGTATAGTGAAGGCAAAAACCAAAGGAGATGCGTGCATGAAAACCATCGCAGTGATTGAGGACGATATCGACATCGGCAGCATTATCGAGGCGGCGCTGACGAAGGAGCATTACCGCGTGCTGCGGGCTTATTCGGGGAGCGAGGCGGTGTATCTTCTCGAAAAGCAAACGCCCGATCTGATACTGCTCGACCTCATGCTGCCGGGACTGACGGGGGAGGAATTGCTGCCGCTCATCAGCGGCATTCCGGTGATCGTGGTGAGCGCCAAGGTGGGGATTGACGACAAGGTGAACGCCCTGATGAGCGGCGCGGCGGATTACATTACCAAGCCGTTTTCCGTGCGGGAACTGGTGGCGCGTGTCGCCGTGCGGCTGCGTGAATCCGAGAGGGACAAAGCGTCTCCCGTGCTGGTGTACGGCGATCTGACGCTCAATACCCTGTCACATGAGGTGGCAGTGAGCGGCACGCCCGTGAAACTGACCAAAACCGAATACGCCCTGCTGAAGCTTCTCATGCAGCACCCCGGACAGGCGCTTGCCAAATCCGCCATGCTCGAACGCATTGCCGCCGATACGCCCGACTGCACCGAAAGCTCCCTCAAACAGCACATCAGCAACCTGCGCAAAAAGCTCCGCGACGTCAGCGGCAGCGACTACATCGAAGCCGTGTGGGGAATAGGGTTTACGCTGCGCTTAGTGAATAAAGAATAGAGAATGGTGAATAGTGAATAATGTTGGAAGCCATGCGGGCTTGAATATATATTTTCAGCGCCGCAGGCGCTCTTTCATTTCACATTTCACACTTCACATTTCACATTTTTTTTACTGAATCTTTACGGTTTTCTTGACCGCTTTCTTGACGGCTGCCTGTTATAATGCTGTCATCCCGGCAATGAAAGGAGCTTTTTTTAATGGAATATTGTCTGGAAACACATGATTTATGCAAAAGCTACGGGCGGTTCAAGGCGCTCAGCGGTCTGACCCTGCATGTTCCCAAAGGCGCGATTTACGGACTTGTGGGGCGCAACGGTGCGGGCAAAACGACGCTGCTGCGTCTGATTTGCGGCTTGCAGCGTCCCGACAGCGGGCATTATACGATTTATGGCGTGGACGGCAGAGACAGGAATATCGGAAGCATACGCCGCCGCATGGGGGCAGTGGTGGAGACACCTGCCTTTTGCCGCGACATGACGGCGCGGGACAATTTAGTGCTGCAATACAAGGCGCTGGGGCTGCCCTCCTATGACGGCATTGACGAGATTCTGCGCATGGTGGGGCTGTCCGATACGGGTCAAAAGAAAGCGAAGCACTTCTCCCTCGGCATGAAGCAGCGTCTGGGAATCGCCGTCGCGCTGTGCGGTCATCCGGATTTTATCGTGCTGGACGAGCCTGTCAACGGCATGGACCCCGAGGGAATTGTGGAGATCCGCGAGCTGATTCTGCGGCTTAACCGCGAGCAGCAGATCACCTTTCTCATTTCGAGCCACATTTTGGAGGAGCTTTCCAAGCTCGCGACGCATTACGGCTTTATCGACAGCGGCGTAACCGTGAAGGAAATCAGCGCGCGGGAATGGGAGGCAAGCTGCCGCCAATGCATTCGCCTGACGGTGTCCGACACCAAAGCGGTTTGCTGTGCGCTCGACGGCATGGGGGAGACGCCGGGCGGCAAGGTCGAATATGCCGTTGTGTCCGACAGCGAGGTGGACGTATTCGGGGAGGTCAATATCACCCGGCTTGTCGTGACGCTGCAAAAAAGCGGCTGCGAGGTTCTCTCGCTGCACGAGCGCAGCGAAAGTCTTGAAAATTATTACATCAATCTGATGGGAGGCGGCAACCATGCGTGACCTTCTGTCGGAGGGATTTTATCGGCTGTTCCGAAACAAGGCGTTCTGGTGCGTACTGGCGTTTGAAGCGGCGTATAAAACCTACAGCCTCTTGCATAACTGGTGCAATGTGCAGCGATTGCGGAGCAACGGAACCAACGCCGGCATACCGTTTGACGAACTGCTGTATGAATACGCGGGTATCGCGCTGCTTACCTCGTGCATTCTTATTCCCCTGCTGATCGGCGGGGATTATGCGGACGGCACACTGCGCCACCGTCTGATAAAGGGGTATCGCAGAACGTCGGTTTATCTCGCCAATTGGCTGGTGTCCACAGGCGGTATGCTGCTGTGTGTCGCGGCGGATTGGATGGTTTCCTTCACGCTTGGCATGGTATTGCAGGAAGAACCGATCAGTTCGCCTGCCCATATACTGCTGATGCTGACAATCGGGGTGGGGACAGTGACCGCCTGCTGTTCCGTCAACGCTTTTGTTGTCATGCTGATTCCGCATAAGACCGTCGCGGGTGCGGTATGCTTTTGTCTTCTGGCGCTGACGGTGCTGGTGGGAATGCGCATTTATGACGCGCTCTCCCTGCCGGAATACTGGTATGATTATGTGGTTTCGACGTCGGACGGCTTCCGACAATATGATATGTACCCCAATCCCCATTATGTATCGGGCAGCAGGCGGCAGGTCTGTTTGTTTGTTTACGATTTTCTGCCTTTCACACAGTCGTTTGAGCTGGCCGCGAATTCCCTGTACGGCAACCCCGTGAGAATGCTGCTGTGTTCGCTGGGGATCACCGCGGCTTCCACGGTGGGAGGTATGGCGGCATTTGTCAGGAAAGACATCCGATAGGGAAGGGGAGAACGGAGAAATATGTATCATTTACTCTCGGCGGATTTCTACCGCCTTTTCAAAAACAAGCTGTTCTGGCTGTCGATGGCATTTGTCGCCGCCTCTCAGCTTTATATGACGGCTGCCAATTATCTGATGAACCGCGGCACGGGCGAGGGACAGTATTATCCGCTGACGTGGATTTTCTTTGAATGGTTTGTCCCTGTGGGATTTGTGACGGCGCTGGTTTGCGCTTGGTTTGTGGGTGAAAGTCAGGAAGACGGCTTGCTGCGCGTCAGACTCGCGGGAGGATGCGGCAGAGTACAGATGTATCTTTGTCATGTCGTGGTATGTGTCAGCGCGGGAATGATGATGGCGGGCGTTTATTTGCTGCTGTCCTGCACGCTGGGCGCGGCGGTGATGCAGCCTCCCGCCCTGCCGCTGTCCGCCATGCTGTATGACACGCTTGTTCTGCTGCTGGGCATGGCGGCGCTGTGTGCGATGTTTACCTTTCTTGCCTCGCTGACGTCCCACCGTGCGCTGGCGCTGGCGGTCTGTATCGGATGGTATTTGGTGATGACGTTTGTTTCCCTGCGGCTGGTCAATGCATTGCGCGAGGAAGCATTGATCTGGACGGAGCAGCCTGTCATCGGAACCCATGATGTGGAATGGCTGACGCGACCCAATCCGGCGTATGTTGACGGAACCAGGCGACGCGCCTGCATCTGGTGGTGCGATCTGCTGCCGACAGCACAGGCGATGCAGATCAGTGATTACGATTTTTCGTTATTTGGCAGACCGCCGCGCATGATGGTTTTCTCCGTCTGGCGGCAGGTATGCTGTTGTTTCGGAAAAAAGAGTGCAGGTGAGGGAGATGGAAAAGATGCTTCCATGGATTTTGTGCGGCGTTCTCTTGATCGTGCTGGTGATTGTGATAGGACGATACAGGGGGCTTTGCCAAGGGCTGGACGAGATTGCTGTGCAGTTCGGTCAGCGGCTGACGAGCGACACCAACAACATCATCTGTCTGACGCGCGGTCATGCGCGTGCCAAGCGGTTCGCCACGCAGATCAACAGGGAACTGCTGTTTCTGAGGAAACAACGCCTCGAGTATGTCAGCGGCGACCGCGAACTGAAAGAGGCTGTCACCGCCATTTCCCACGATTTGCGCACGCCGCTCACCGCCATATCGGGCTATCTGGAATTGCTGGAAAACGAGGAGCAGTCTGACGCGGCGCGGCGGTATTGGACACAGATTGCCGGACGAACGGAGGAAATGAAAAACCTGACGGAAGAATTGTTCCGCTATTCGGTGATTGTGTCCTCTGAATCGGTGAAGCCGGAGGCGGTCGTCGTCAATAAGGTGCTGGAGGAAAGCCTGCTCGGTTGCATGGGCGCGATGACGGCGCGGGGGATGCAGCCCGTCATTGAAATGCCGGCGCTTCCCGTCATCCGCCGGCTTGACCCGCGCTTGCTGGGGAGAATTTTCGATAATATTCTCTCGAACGCGCTGAAATATTCCGACGGTGATCTGACGGTGTCGCTGTCGGAGGACGGCGTGATCCGGTTTGCCAATCAAGCAAAAACGCTCACGCCGGTGATGGCGGAGCGCCTGTTTGATCGGTTCTATACGGTAGAAACGGCACGCCATTCCACCGGATTAGGGCTGTCCATTGCCCAACTGCTGACCGAACGCATGGGCGGCAGAATCAGCGCCGATTACCGCGACGGTCGTCTGACTGTGACGGTGATGTTTCGCGAGAAGTGTGCAAAGTAAATACGCCGCCTATTTTCAGCAAAACCTGCTGTAATCGCCGGTGGGAATGGGGCGGGTCAATCCGAGAACGGTGGGCCATTGCCCGGTTGCCTCGATGATAAAGCCCATGAGCATCCCCATGTGGCTGTGAAGGTGGCGGAATTGCGCGAGAATCAATGTGAAGCGCGTGTATTCACAATTTTCGGGACAGGTTAATAACGCGTCGTCGGTCAGGCTGTCGAGATAGTTCGACAGCCTGATTTTGATTTGGGCGAAATAATCGGTGATTTGTTCGCGTGTGAGTCTGCCTTTTGTGACAACGTCAAGATTGTTCAGATTCGGCGTGTGAAAGGACGGTTCCGTGTAATGCGGGTCATGTGGGTTGATATACCACAAATCGAGTGAATGCAGCATATGATAGACGTGCTTCCACAGCGGCATCTCACAGTAAGGTCTGTCCCACAGCTCGTCGGGGATACAGTCGATGACATTGCCGACCTCCCACAGCGCCCGTTGGGTCTGGTCACGAATGATGGAGGTATATGCGCTTTGTTCCATGTTCGGTCAACCTTCCATTTTACTCTCCCTTTTCCTGTGCGGCGTTCGCGGCGGAGAGAGCCTCCTGCCCGTACTGACAGAAGCCGCCGAGCGGACACCCGCCGCATTTGGGCGAACGCGCCGTGCAGGTGTCCCGTCCAAACAGCACAAAGCGGTGGCAGAGGTTGTTGCCCTCGCTCGGTTCCACGCAGGCGCGAAGCTGCTTTTCCACCTTGTTGGGGTCTTTGGTGCCGTCGGTCAGTCCGATTCTGCCGGATATGCGGATGCAGTGGGTGTCCGCGACAATGGCGGGCTGTCCGTACACGTCGCCTAAAATGAGATTGGCGGTCTTGCGTCCCACGCCGGGAAGCTTCAGCAGTTCCTCCATGCTGTCGGGGACAACGCCGTTGTATTGATCGCGAAGCATCAGGGAAAGCTGCTTGATATCGCGTGCCTTGGTGTTGAAAAGACCGCAGGATTGGATGATTTCACCGATTTCCTCCACCGAGGCATGGCAGAGATCGTCGAGCGTCGGAAATTTGGCAAACAAAACCGGCGTGACCTTGTTCACGCGCGCGTCGGTGCATTGCGCCGACAGACGGACGGCGATGAGAAGCTGTATCGGGTTGGTGTAGGTCAGCGAACACATCGCGTCGGGATAGATTTTCTTGAGCGCCGCGACTGTCCGGGCGGCAAGCTGCTGTTTGTCTTCATTCATGCGGCGCACACTCCTTTGTGTATTCTCTGTCCCTTTTCATGATGGTTTTATCGGATAAAATCATGTTTTATGATTCCTTTCAAATAAGTTTCCTCCGCAGAGAACGAAAGCTTTATTTTTGCCACTCATCCTTTAATATCGCGTATTGCAGTGTGTCCTGCCAGACAGGATTACCCTGCAAGTCTTTTTTATAATAGACGCTTTGTTTGAATTTTCCCTCGCGGCGCATACCAAGGCGTTCCATCAGTTTCCATGAACGCTCGTTGAGGGGATTGCATTCCGCCATGACGCGGTGGACTTTCAGCGTGCCAAAGGCGTAATCGAGCAGCGCGGCCGCCGCTTCGGTGGCATAGCCCTGCCCCTGCCACTGGCGGCTGAATACAAAGCCCAGTTCCCTTGTGTCGTAATTGCGCTTGCCGAGATAGAGATTGCCGATCAGGCGTCCGCCTTTGGGGGTAACGGCGAAAAATTCGTCCGAATGAGAGCGGAATTCCGCTTCCCGCACCGCTTCGGAACGGGTGTAGGGTTCATACGGCTCGTATTTGACCACTTCTTTATCCGATAAATATTCAAAAAGCTCCCAGAAATCATCCGGTCGGAATTTTCTGATGACAAGTCGCTGTGTTTCGATGGGTTGATATGCCATAGTGCTGCCTCCAAAGGGGATAATGAAAAAAGAAAAGCGCCACAAGATTCGTTGTGGCGCTTACAAATGGAGCGGAATACGAGGCTCGAACTCGCTACCTCCACCTTGGCAAGGTGGCGCTCTACCAGATGAGCTAATTCCGCATACCTGTTTGCGATTGCCTGATTATTATAGCAAACGCAAACGGGTTTGTCAAGTGTTTTTTTTATTTTTTTGAAAATACTGCTTTTGGGATAAATATCATTTGAGAATGCCGCCGTTCATTTTATCGAGGAAATTGCCGTTTCAAATTCGGCGACAGTTACACCGGCTTCTTCAGCAGCCTGAGACAAGGTCAGCAATCCTTTCTGCACCAGCCCTGCAAGCGTTTTGAATTTGCCTTGTTCAACGCCCTGTTCAAGTCCCTGCTCGATGCCTTGTTCAAGCCCCTGCGCAATGCCCTGTTGGATGCCCTGTTCGATTCCCTGCGCAATGCCCTGTTCAAGCCCCTGCGCAATGCCCTGTTCAAGTCCCTGTTGGATGCCCTGTTCGATTCCCTGCTCGATGCCTTGTTCGATTCCCTGCGCAATGCCCTGTTCAAGCCCCTGCGCAATGCCTTCTGATTTGGCATCATTGCGCATTTCCTCAATCGCCAGACACATATTCACTTTCTCCTTTCCGTTATGATAGTGTAAATCGGAACCGGTGACGATATTCACCATATCCGCCGTCTTTCTTGAAACATTTTCGTATGCCTCGTCTTCCTGTATCACCTGATGGAGACGCTTTTTGTTTTTGGAATATTTTACATACTATAAATGAGCATAAAAGAGATGGCTTCGTCAAAATGCACAAAAGGGAATTAAGCAACCATAGCCAAAAGGGCAGACTTCTCCCCGCCACTTTGTGCA
>CACWOA010000132.1 GCA_902762395.1 uncultured Ruminococcus sp. | reverse complement strand
GTTTGGATTTGCAGCGGGGCTGGGGCGAATACGGGGAGGTTACCTATACGAATTCGCCCGACTGCCTTCTCAATCGAGGCTCGTTCCGCTCGTTCGGCTTCGCCTCACTCGTGGGGCTTTGCCCCACTCCCCAGCAGGGCGCTGCCCTGCACCCGCCAGGAGGACCAGTCCGAGATGACGCTTGCCGTCATCGGCTGGACTCCCACGCTCGCCTGGAAAAAAGACGCTCGCTAATTGCGCTGCGCTGTGCTTTTTTCTTTCCACTCCCCACTTCCCACTCCCCACTAAATTTTCATTTAATGTCCTCTCGGCACGCGCTCGAGAAGATTTTTTTCATAGGACAGATCGGCGTGCGCCAGTCCGACAAAGACCGCCAGCAAAATTCCCGCCGACCCCAGCAGTGAGGGATATCCGAAAAGACGGCAGCAGACAGTGGAAACCACCCCGCCCGCAAAAAAGAAGCAAATCATCAGTCCATGGGTTTTGACCTTCTCCGCCGAAGCCGCATCCCTGTGTCGGACATATTTGGCAAGATGGGAACCGACCTGCCGGATATGGTTGGTCACAAAGGTGGTCGCGGCAGGTGTTCCCTCCAATTGGCGGAAGGTATTGAACTGCATGGAGCAGATGAAATTCAGGGTAATCTGACAGATCTGGTCGGGGACATTCGCCGGCAGCAGCGCCAAAATAATGACCGCCAGTATTTCCAGCCCGATAAGCATGGTGTCCCACCGCAGGAAATGAAACCGCTTGACCGTCTTGCCGAGGTATTCGGAGAAGAACGCTCCCGCGAAGTAGGCGGTGATAGGAATCAGCAGGTAGAGCGCGCCTTTCACGTCTCCCTTGCCGACCGCCATCGCAAACAGCACGATATTGGCGGTCTGCGCGTTGCAGAACACGCCGCCCCGCAGCAGAAAGGTGTACGCCCCGAACCATCCCGCCGCCGCGATCAGGCACCAGTACACCCATCTCTTTTCACATTCAAGAAATTCGTTTTCGTTTGGTTGATTCATGCGGTCATTCACTTTGATACAGACACACCATCGCCAGAATACCGCCAAAAGCCAGCAGGGAACCAAATCCCATATTTCCCATGGCAATACTGTTGACCAAAGGGGTATTCGGCAGCAGCTTTGTAACGGTATTGATCAGCACAATGCCGATCAGCGGGTTGAAAATACAGGCAATGCGCGGCAAAACAGTGAAACGGCGGACAAACGCCACAAACATGGCAATAAGACCGATCATATACAGCACATAAAATATCGCGGTAAAAGGAAGCAGCGCCCAGAGCAAAAACTGCATGGCGGAATCCGGCACCGTACCGAGCAGCGTTCCGGCTGCCGCGGGGTCAAATCCGTTGTCACATTCCGCACGAACCAGCATCATGGCCACAACGCACAGAATATGCACCGCGCCACCCATGGCGGCGGTGGCTGCTCCGCCTGAATGAACAAGACCCGCCAAACGGGTATGTCCTCCTTCGCGGATCATATCGGCGATCGCCTTAAACCCGAAATATTGCAGGGGAATGCCTATGCCGCCGAAGCAGATACTCAGCCCCATGCGGGCGTAGGACAGATCGGCGCAGCCCGCAATCATGCCGGCGTAGGGAATCTCGAAGGAGGGATACACCAGCCATCCCAGCAGGAAATCGCCCACCAAGCCCATCACCGCGCCCAACAGACCTATACCAAGCTTTTTTTTCAGCGATTGTTTGTTTTGCATGACGAAACACTTCCTTTTTCTTCTACTCTTAGTTCAAAAAATTCATAATCAGACTGACCATGGCTTCCTTTTCCTCGGCTCTCGACTCCGCGATCATCAGGGTAATCGCCACGAGAGTATAGTCGGCAATGATCTTGTCGCCGTTTTCTTTGAAGAGGATTTCGTTCTTGTCGAGGAAGTAGAGAAAGACCGCCGCCGCAATGCGCTTGTTGCCGTCCGAAAAGGAATGGTTTTTGGTGACGAAGTAGAGAAGATTGGCTGCCTTTTCTTCCAGCGAGGGGTACACATCCTCCCCGAAGAAGGTCTGGTAAATCGCCGCAATGCTCGCCTTGAAGCTGTCGTCCTTCTCGTTGCCGAAAAGGTCGCTGTCCGCGCCGAATTTCATGCTGTCGATCAGTTCGCGGCACTCCTCATAGGTCAGCACATAGGTGGCGTTGCTTCCCTTGGGTTTGGCAATGCACTGGTGATCGTAATCGTCGAGAAGATCGAGCGCCGTCGCGAAGCTGTCCACCACATCGAGTATCTGCTTGGCTTCGAGCATATTCTCCGCGCGCTTCATGATCTGAATGACCTCGCCGAGCTGCTTCATGCGCTGTTCGTTGGCGGCGTAGCCCTTGAGGATGTACTCCTTGAGAACCTTGCTTGCCCATTTGCGGAACTCCACTGCCTGCTTGGATTTCACACGGTAGCCCACCGAAATGATCACATCGAGACTGTAATAGGCAATGGGTTTGCCTGTGCGTTCCGAACGCACATAATGCACATTGCCCTCCTTTTCCACCTCGCCGTCCTTAAAGACGTTGGAGATGTGGCGGGAAATGCCGGAGATATCCCGTCCGAAAAGTTCCTTCATCTGGCTCTGGGTCAGCCACACCGTTTCATTTTCGAGCGGCACATTCAGCGCCACGGAACCGTCAGAAGTCTGATAAATGACAATCTCGTTCTGAAAATCGCCGGAATCCTCCACGACCACCTCGGGGTCATATTCGGAATCTTCCTCCGTCTCCGTCGGTTCCTCCTCCGTTTCCTTGAAGGCATCTTCATCCGCAGCGGCAACGGTAAAAGGTTCCTCTGCGACTACGTCCATGTCTTCAAAATCGTCCGTCATATCCTCAAAGCCGTCATCAGCGGTACTTTCTACATGGCGGGTATCGACCTCGCGGGTCTCGTCAAAATTATCATGCATATTCGGATGTCCCTTTCATAGTGAAATAAAAATACTGTACGACTTCCATTATACCAACACGTCGCTCTTTTTGCAACTGCAAATTAAAAAAACGTTCCTCTCATTTTTCCGGTTGTATTTTCCGGGTCGATGTGGTATAATGAAGTTAATTCAAAAACGATTCATCCACCCAGTGAAAGGAGCGTTTCTCTATGCAAAAAAAAGCCATCCCATCGGAAAGCGTGCTGGGCAGTCTGAGCGAATCCGCCAAGGCGAAACTAAGCATGGAAATCAAAAAGGCGGTCAGCAGGCAGGTGAAAAAGGAGCTTGCCAAACGCCGCAAAAAAATGGCTCGCAAGCTGATTGTCACGGGGCTGGTCTTTGTCGGCGGCTGTGCGCTGTATTTCGGTTCGGACGTAATCGTAGACTTTCTGACCGACAGAGCCATTACCGCGACCCAAAAGAAAAAATCAGCCGCATCCCGCAGGCGCGCCTCGCTCACGCAGAAAAGCCGTCACAAAACGGTCAAATAACTTTCCGGCACAAACACCACGCACAACACGATAAAAAACCTCTCCGATCCGTCACGCGCACGCGGCAGGTCGGAGAGGATTTTTTGTTGTTATCAAAAAACGGCGCATATGCCCTCAGATGTCTTTGCAGTGAATGGTAAAATCTTCCGCCGCCATCCGCCGTCACCTCTGTTATTTTATTGACCAAACATTATTTGTACTGCGCCGCCAGCTTCTCTTTGATCTGATCGGCCAGCAGCATGACGTCCGCAATGACATCCGCCTCGGACTGCTGCTCTTCCTCAAAGGCAAGCGCTTCGGCGGCAGGCTTTCCGAAAGACTTCTCCCTCGCCTCGATGTCCTTTTTGAATACCGTTCTGAACACGGTACGCACAAAGGGCTGGATGAAAAAGAGCTGTGTAAAGAAGGCAAACGGGAAATTCAGGCACACCAGTTTGAGCCAGTTGGCGAGCAGCGTAAAGAAGTGGAAGCCCATGTAATAGGGGTAATAGAGCCACGCCGCGAGAAAACTCATGGCGGGACACATGATGCCTACCGTGGCGCAGATGATGGCGGTTTCAAAGAGAACCGGGTGGGTTTCGCGCGGGTCGAAGCATTTTGCCGCGAGTTTAAAGGAATAGGGGCTGCCGACCAGCATTTCCAGCGAATAGGCAAGACAGAATTCGATGATGACCACCGCCCAGATCGGCAGGAACCGACCCATCATATACACACCTCCCTGCTGGCGGATGGCGCGCAGAACGCTTGGCGCCCGGTTGACCGCCATGAGGGTGTCCCCGTTGACGACATACAGGCTGTAAAAGACATAGGCGTGCACCGTGACAAAGACGGTGACAAAGGCGAAAAAGGCTCTTTGTACTTGGTTGCGTGGCATGATGAAATAACTCCTTTTCTTTTGACAAACGCAAAAAAAACACGCAGACCCGGCTGCATTGCATCCGATCGGCAGGGGACAAGCAGGGGCAAGCCGCAATTGTACCGTGATCAGATTTATGTGCCAAGCACTACATGTGTCGTTCATGCGAATGTATCGAATTTTTCCATATTCTATCACGAAAACCGCCAAATGTCAACGCGCCAAAATGCCAGAACTTTTTCTCCGTTTGTGCAAAAAATACGCCCCGAAAGCGCATGAAAAGCCCCTCTCACGAAACGTCCTGTTCCTTTTTTCTTATCCAGTCATCCAAAAACGCCATCTGCTCCTGCGTATGAAACCAGTGTTCGCCGCCTTCCATCACGGTGAGACTCGCACAGTGCGTTCGGGCAAAAGCCGTAATGGTTTCCATCGACGTCAAAGCGTCCCTGCCGCCGTACAGGATATCGGTAGGGACATTCCATCTGATCGGGCGGCGCCGCACAAAGCAAAGATAGTCCCATGACAATGCCTCGCCAAAACCGACAGTAACGGTTCCTTTTTCCCGCAATTCCGCCTCCGTCACCTCGGCTTGCCGCATTCTGTCCGTGATGAGCTTTTCCATGTCCACAACGGGCGAAATGAAATAAGCATGCGACACGTCTTCTCCGATATCGGCATGCATTGAGAAAAACGCGCCTATGCTGTTGGCAATCAAAAGCACTTCGTCATATCGGTTCTTCAAAGCGCCGACTGCTTCTTTGATTTCCGCGCCTGCCTCCCATGGCATAACGCACTTATAAGCAAGACCCACCACATCACAGGACGGAAACAACGGTCTGTAATGCGCCGCTTCTTCGGCGCTGCCGCCTTGACCATGGATATACAGAACGGCTTTCTTTTGCATAGATATCCTCCTCGCTCCTGCTGCCGTTTTTTTTATCATTGTAGCATGCGGCACGCCAAATGTCAACGAGGTGATTAGCCGTTAGCTATTTGCTGTTAGCCGTTAGCATTTAGACAAAAGTACACATTTGTATTCGCCTTACTACTAACTAACGGCTAAAAAAGCCCGGCGGCATTTTGATATACAAAACACCGCGCGGACTTTTTCGCTCAGATCAGATTG
>CACWOA010000131.1 GCA_902762395.1 uncultured Ruminococcus sp. | reverse complement strand
GCGATGACACGCGCTAAAAAACAAAAGATTTTCAAGTCTGCGCTGCTCTATCTGCAAACCGTCCGATTTGATTTGCAGCCGCGTTTTGACGTGGTGGAGATTCAGGGGCATTGGACGGTATTTGAAGAAAAAGAAGAATTTGTGTGCGACCACATGACGACATACGAAAACGCCTTTGGCGCGGAGGTGTACGATGGATTTGTTTGATTTGCACTGCGACACCGCCTACGAGTGCGCAACGCGGCTGGGCAGCGTCGATCTGATGAAAGGCGCGCGCCATATTTCACTGTGCCGGGGAAAATATCTCCGCAACTGGCGGCAGATTTTTGCGGTCTTTATGCCGGATGAATACCGCGAAGAAGCGGCGATTGCCCATTATGAGCGGGTGCGGGATTATCTTTACCGACAGGCGAGGATGTTTCCGGAGGATTTCCGCATAGTGAAAACAGGGCGGTCGCTGTCGGAGGATTTCGACGGCTGTTCCGCCATCCTCTCGGTAGAAGGCGGTTCGGTGCTGGCGGGTCGCATAGAACGTGTGCAGTCGCTGTATGACGACGGCGTGCGGCTGATCACGCTGACCTGGAACGACAGCAACGAATTAGGCGACGGCATTCGCGCCAAAAAGGGGAGAGGGCTGACCCCGTTCGGGCGCGAGGTGGTGAAGGAAATGAACCGCCTGCGTATGGCGGTGGATGTGTCCCATCTTTCCGACGCGGGATTTTATGATGTGGCGGCGATTTCGTCCGCCCCTTTCGTAGCGAGCCACTCCAATGCGCGCGCCCTGTGCGGCAACCTGCGCAACCTGACGGATGAAATGATGGATACCATTGTCCGGCGCGGCGGCGTAATCGGGTTGAATTTTTTCCGGGAATTTCTGCGCGACGACGGGGAAGCCCGTATGACCGACATTCTGCGGCACGCGGAGTATATGCTGTCGCGCGGCTGCGGGGATAGCCTGTGTCTGGGCAGCGATTTTGACGGCTGCGACGTCCCGTCCGATATGACGGGCGTGGAGTCGATGGCGGCGCTGTATGAAGCATTTTTGCGGCTGAATTACAAAGAAGATCTGGTGCGAAGGATTTTTTTCGATAACGCGGCGCGATATTTTACCAAGTACATTTTTGAGGAATGAGAAACATGATTAACGGAATTGAAGAAAAAGAATTTCAGCGTGTGGAGGGCGGCGTCTGTGCGGCGGCGGGCTTCCGGGCGAACGGACTCAACTGCGGTCTGAATAAGAACAAGGAAAAAAACGACCTCGGACTGGTGGTCAGCGACGTGCTTTGCAGCGCGGCGGCGGTTTATACCACCAACAAGGTCAAGGGCGCGCCGATTTTGGTGACCAAAAAGCACTTAGCGGCGACAGGCGGCAAGACGCGCGGCTTCATCGTCAACAGCAAGAACGCCAACACATGTAACGCCGACGGCGAGGAAAAGGCGGAAAGAATGTGCGAGCTGGCGGCGAAGGCGCTGGGGTTGCGTTCCGAGGAACTCGTGGTGGCTTCTACGGGTGTGATCGGCGAGATTCTGCCCATCGAGCCGATTGCGGCGCATGTGGAGGAACTCGCGGCGGGACTTTCGCCGGAGGGTCACGCCAAGGCAGCGAACGCCATCATGACGACCGACACGGTGATGAAGGAAGTAGCGGTGGAATTCACCGTGGGCGGCAAGGTCTGCCGTATGGGCGGCATGGCGAAGGGCAGCGGCATGATTCATCCGAATATGGCGACGACCCTCAACTTTATTACGACCGACGCGGCGGTTTCCTCCGAAATGCTGCAAAAGGCATTGCGCGACGTGGTGAAAGTTACCTATAACTGCCTGAGTGTGGACGGTGACACCTCCACCAACGACACCGTGCTGCTCATGGCAAGCGGTCTGGCGGGCAATGATGAAGTTACCTCGGAAGGGGAGGATTACGCCCAATTTAAATCCGCGCTGTATTTCGTAATGATGCACATGACCCGGATGCTTGCCAAGGACGGCGAAGGCGCGACCAAGCTGATTGAATGCACCTGCGGCGGCGCGCCCGATCTCGAAACCGCCATTATTGTGGCAAAGAGCGTGATCCGTTCGCCCCTGCTCAAGTGTGCCGTGTTCGGTGAGGACGCGAACTGGGGCAGAATCCTCTGCGCCATCGGTTATGCCGAAGCGGATTTTGATATCGACAAGGTGGATGTGGACATTTCCTCCGCGGGCGGCTGTGTGGCGGTCTGCCGCAGCGGCGCGGGCGTGGCGTTTTCCGAGGACGAGGCGAAGGCGGTGCTGTCCGCCGATGAAATCGGCATTGCCATCGACCTTCATCAGGGGGATGTTTCCGCGAAGGCGTGGGGCTGCGATCTGACCTACGATTATGTCAAGATTAACGGCGACTACCGAACATAACGGTTTCTCCTTTTGGACAATAACGAAAAGGCGCTTGCCCGCATCGGATTTGCGGACAGCGCCTTTTTTGGGTTTGTCTTGACAGCATTACGCAGCAGCGGCTTTACCGAAGCGCTTCAAGTTTGCGACCGGAAAATTTTACCTTGTAATTCTTGCCGTTCATGAAAATTTTAAAGCCCTTGTAGCGGTTGGCGTAGCCTGCATTGGTCAGCTCAATGGATAACGCGCCATGTTTTTGGGTGAATTTGTAAAGATTATACTCCCCGTCGCGATAGGCGAAATCTTCCCCGTTGTCCTGATAATGGACGTACTCACCGTTGCCGCCGAAAACCCTCAGTTCAAGGGTATCGATCTTGCTTTCTCCGATATAATTCATCACAGGCCACATGGGCAGCACCGCGCCTTCACGCACATAAATGGGGCAGGTATCAAGCGGCGCTTCCCGCAGGATGCGGGCGCCGCCCAAGATGCGTTCTCCCGTGTGGAAGTCATACCATGCGCAGCCGCGGGGCAGATAAATGTCGCGGCTGACCTTGCCCTGATCGACGATGGGCGCGACCATCAGCCAGTCGCCCACCATGAACTGATCGTTGATTTCGAGGGTGTTCTTATCCTTCTCAAAGTTCAGCATAAGCGGACGGAAGACCGGAAGTCCCGTTGTTTCCGCCGTGCGGAAGCAGTCGTACAGATAGGGAATGAGGCGATAGCGCAGACGGATATACATACGGCAGATGTCGAGTGTTTTTTCATCAAACGCCCACGGCTCCTGGTGACGGGTGCCTTTGGCGGCATGATTGCGGAAAAGCGGGGTGAAGCAGCCTACCTGTGTCCAGCGGCAGAGTAATTCCGGCGTACAGTTGGCGCCGAACCCGCCAACGTCAGTGCCGATGAACGCCATGCCGCTGAGTCCGAGACTGCAAAGCTGCGCGATGGAATAGCGCAGATGGGACCAATGACTCTGGTTGTCGCCTGTCCATCCGGTCGTGTACTTCTGCGCACCGCTGTAACAGGCGCGGGTGATGACAAAGGGACGCTTGCCGGTGTGCCGTTTCAGTCCTTCATAGGTAGCCTTGCTCATAAGGGAGCCGTAGACATTGTGCATTTCGGCGTGCGTCGTCCGGCGCTCCTCGTCGCAGAACACCACATCAGGCGGAATCTCACCGCGGAAGCTGGCAGGTTCGTTCATATCGTTCCAGATGCCAGCCACGCCGTCATCGGTCATCAGACGCTGGTTGTCCGCCCACCAGTTGCGCACGGCGCGCTTGCCGAAGTCGGGGAAGACCGAATCGCCCGGCCAGACGACATTTTCATAGACGTCGCCGCTGTCAGCCGCGTGAACAAAGAAATCGCTGCGGAGACCCTGCTCATAAACAGAGTAGCCGGGTTCCTTCTTCACGCCGGGATCGATGATCGTGACGACCTTGAAGCCCTGTTCTTTCAGCTCGGTCAGCATTTCCTTGTGACGGGGGTATTGTTCTTCTCCCCATGTGAACACTTTAAAATTGTCCATGTAGTCGATGTCACAATACAGCACATCACAGGGAATGTCATTGTCCCGCATTCCTTTGGCAACGGCGAGAAGCTCGTCGCGGTTTTCATAGGACCACCGGCACTGCTGATAGCCCAGCGTCCAGAGCTGCGGCATGGGCGTGGTTCCTGTGAGGTAGGTGTAGCCGCTGACGACGGAACCGACAGACGAACCTGCAATCAGGTAATAATCAAGATTGCCGTCATCGGCGGAGAAGAAATAGTAGCCGCTGTTTTCCTTGCCAAGGTCAAACTGCGTGCGGTAGTGGTTATCAAAGAAGATGCCGTAGTCCACTATTTCGCGATGTACGATGACAAAGGGAATGGATTTGTAAAGACTGCGCATGGATTCATAATGCGGGTCCGGAATATCGCTGTTCCACATCTCGAACTCATAGCCCTTCTTATTGAGAAAGCTGTACTTGTCCCCAAGTCCGTAAAAGTATTCGTCGCCCTCCATGCGTTTGAGTACTTCAATGGTATGATGGGCAATTCCGTCCGCCATCATGTGACCTTCCATGCGTGCCTGCTCGATCGCCTCCTGCGTGAGAACTGCCGCCCCTTGCGCTTCACGTTCCCCTGTATAATCGCGGCAAATGAGCGTGCCGTCAGACCGGAGAAACTGGATTTTAAAGTTGTCATAGACATGCACCGCGATTTTCGGGGTGGAGATGATGAGATAGTTTTTCATCCTGTTCGCGATGACATTCACATGCTTTGTTTTATCCCCTTCAATGGCGAATGAGTGATTGCTTTCGGAACGCAGACCGCAAAAGACATTGATGATCTCGTCGGTGACGGCGGTGATGGTACCCACCGCGTTTTCAAATGTAATCTGAACGCGGTTGCCCTCCGCGTGAAAGCCCTTGATCTGACCGTAATTCATCTGTTTTCAACCTCCGTAAATCTTTTATGAAAAAACAGCGCGCGGATATTGTCAAAATCAATCTGCACTGTTATCATTATAACAAATGTGAAGTGCAATAGCAAGAAATTTGATGAGATACGCAGAGAAAAAAAGCCGATTTTTTCGGGGGATTGTTTTTCATTCCGATTAAATATGAACGATTTGTAAACTATCAAAAAAGTACTTGACATTAAAAGAACTTTGATATATAATCTAATACGTTGCTGCGAGGGAAAGAAACGATGCAGCGCACGACATGGCGGCATAGCTCAGTTGGCTAGAGCATGCGGTTCATACCCGCAGTGTCGTTGGTTCGAATCCAATTGCCGCTACCATGCGGCCCGGTGGTCAAGAGGCCTAAGACTCCGCCCTTTCACGGCGGCAACACGAGTTCGAATCTCGTCCGGGTCACCATTATTCCTCAAGCCGCTGGCTTGGGGAATTTTTGTTTTTCTTTCAAGCCAGCCTGTATGTCTTCGTAGCTCAGATGGATAGAGCGTTCGCCTCCTAAGCGAAAGGCCGTGGGTTCGAATCCCGCCGAGGACGCCATGACCATTAAAAACCGCGGAAAGCCCTGAGAATGGAGCTTTTCGCGGTTTTTGCCATCTTGACGGG
>CACWOA010000130.1 GCA_902762395.1 uncultured Ruminococcus sp. | reverse complement strand
GTTCCCTGACCGAGGCGGCGATCTCGCAGTGTCCGGTCAGTCCCTTGGGCAGTGTGACAGTCACCGAAAGCGCGTCCGCCACTTCATACCGGCTCACGCCGTCCTTTTTGATGCAGTCCACGTCCAGTTTGCCGCGATTCTCGTCCAGCTTGACTTTAAAGAGGGAGCCGATATTTTCCATATTCTCCGACGCAAGGTCAATGTGCAGCTTTTCATCCTCGCCCGTGCAGACCGTCAACGAATGCGCCGCGCCGATCTGCATATCAAAATGGGTTTTGCGGTCTATGTCATAGGACGTCTCGCTGTGGTAGACCGGCGTTTTGGCGGCGTGCTGCGGCATGGCTTGTGATACCAGTTCATCGAGGGTGGTTTTGAAAATCTCCGACAGAATCATCATGTTTTCGATGTCGGGCATGCCCTTGCCCGTTTCCCATTTGGTGATCGCCTGTCTCGAAACGCCGATTTTCTCGGCAAGCTGTTCCTGCGAAAGTCCTTCGTTTTTTCTGATCTCTTTGAGTTTCTGCCCAAAATCCATGATGCATTCCATCCTTTATTAACGTAAATTATTCTTTGATGAGCGAATACGCTTCGATTTTTTTGATAGGTCTTGCCAGCAGCACACTGATGAGCAAAGTCACGGCGATCTCCGCCGCCACAAACAGCAGCAGAATGCCGACCGGCTGCTCCATGTGATTCTTCATCGCCCCTACCATGCCGAATATGGCATGGTTCACAGCAGGCAGCCAGACCAGCCCCAGCAGCGCCGACGAAAGCGCCGCCGCAACGGTCACGGGCATCAGGCTTCCCGCCGTCTGCGCGACAAGCTGCCTACCCGAATAGCCGATAGCTTTGTAAATGCCGAATTCCTGTCGGCACTGTGTCATCATAGAACGGATAATGACAAACAATATCAGCAGAACGATCAGCGCCGTTACGGCAAAGATGACAGCAATCACCACGGTAATAATGCCCATGTAGAGGGATTGCGCCTCGCGCTGCTTTTTCGCCGCGTTGACCGCGCTGACGATCTCCCCGCCGCACGCTGTTTGGGCTTTTTCGATGAAACCGTCCGCGTCGGCGCTGTTTTTCAGATACACATACAGCGAATGGGTTTCTTTTCCGCCCGACAGTGCCGCAAAGCCTTGGTCGGTCAGTTCGCAGATTTCGCCGCGGTTGTTCACGCTCTGCACGAGTCCCACGATGCGATAGGAACGGCTTGTATCTCCGTAAGTGACAACCGCCGTATCCCCCACACCGCAGCCGAGGCGTTCCGCCAATGCGCTGCCGATGGCGATTTCCCTGCCCGAGACGGGATTTTGCCCCTCATAGCAGCCGTCGTTCTGGGTCTTGGAAAAATCCTCGCAGACAAAGGCGACCGCGTTTTCGTCCCCCACCTGCACCTGCCTGATCGCGTAGGACAGCACCTTTTCCGCTCCGTCCAGACTGCCGATAGCGCGTTTCATGCCGGCAATATCGGAGGATGACACTTGCAGTATCACATCGGGCGATTCGTCGGAGAGCGTGTTCATCAGATGGTCGGGTCGGATAATACCATTATAAAACAGGCTGCCCGAAAATGCAATGAGTATTGTCATCACAAACAGCACCACAAAGAGCAGTACATTCTGTCGCGCGGAGACTGCCATTTGCTTGAGCATAAGCGTGAAATGCACGCTGCCGGGAGTTTTGGCGAGGGGGAAACGGTTCTTTTTCATGCCCCTGCCGTCGGTGACGCCCCGAATGGCGGCAATCGGCAGGAGACGGCGGATCCGACCCGCCGCCAGCCATGTGAAGACCAGTGTGACAACCGTGAGCAAAGCCACCGTCAGAATCAGCGCCGCCGGACTGTATGCCACGTCAAAGCGGAAGCCTGCCTGCAACGCCAGGACATTGACCAGCGTGGGAAGCAGCCCATAGGAAAGCGCCACGCCGAGCACCGAGAACAGCAGCGCCGCCGCCGTGTAGGGCAGTACCTCCGCCGCGATGATGCCGCCCGATGTAAAGCCCAGCGATTTGAGCACGCCCATCTGCGCCATTTCTTCGGCAACGGTGGTTTTGATGCGGAACCGGCAAAGGAAGATGCTCACGAGCAGGACGATGACCGCAAACGCCGCGAGTATTACGGTCAGCAGATTTGTTACCATCATGCGGGACTGCTTCCTGGACTCCCGCGTCAGGGCGAACAGCACGGGGGCTTGCTGCTCCTCGGCGGTCTTGCGGAGATCGGTCAGCACGGTCTGACGGTCTGCCCCTTCCCCGGTGCGCACCGCGTAATTGACCACCTCGCCGCCTTCCAATGCCTGCGTTAACTGCCGGTACTGCGCATCCGGCAGGAACACGCCCATCAGCTCCGCGCTGGCGTTGCCGTACTGCATTTCCTGCACCACGCCCGCGACGGTGTAGGGGAAGTCCCTGCCGCCGATAGAAAATGTGATGGTCTCACCCGGCGCGTATTCCCCGAATTCCGCAATGTAAAGCGGCAGGTAAATCGGATTCTGTACGGCTTCTTCGCTGCGCCGGCGGCAGGACAGCCGGTGCATGGCGCGGGGGTCGTCCCAATTGTAAAACAGGATGTTCAGTTCAAAATCCGTGCCGCGAAAGTCCTTCATCACGGCTTTTTGCAGAATCGCCCGCTGCCGTTCGAGCTGCTCCACCGACGGGTGGCGGCGCACAGCGTCCGACAGCGCGGCGGAGTCGGTCATTTTGGGAATCACCATGTCGATATCCGCGCTGTGCAGCTCGTCGGAAAGTCTGTCGTAAGTCGGGTCGATTCGCAGCGCCAGCACCAGCGCCAAATGAAGAATGAGCGCCGTGATCAGAATAATCATACCGAAAGAAAGAATCTGCTTTTTGTCCTTCTTAAAAAAGTAAAGGGAAAGATGGCTGATTTGTTTCATGACATACTCCTCCTGTCACCTTGTTTACCAGTTCATTTCGGTGAGAAAAGCGTTCAGCTTTTCTGTGCGCGCGGCGTTGTCGGGGGTGTATTCTCCCAAGTCGCATTCTCCGAAAATTCTGCCGTCGCGCAGATAGATGACGCGATTGCCGCGAAGGGCGGATTTTTTGTCGTGCGTCACCATGATGATGCTCTGTCCGTCGCGAGACAGCTCCGTGAACACATCCAGCACCGCGTCGGAGTTGTTGGAATTGAGCGCGCCGGTGGGTTCGTCGGCAAAGAGTACCTCGGGACGGTTGATGACGGCGCGGACGATGCCGGCGCGCTGCGCCTCGCCGCCTGAGATTTGGGAGGGGAATTTTCGCCATGTCACTTCGGGAAGATTGACCTTTTCAAATAACGCGGCGGCGCGGCGAACGGTTTCTTTCTTTTTGCCGCCGACCAGCAGACCTGCGGTCAGGGCGTTGTCCATGAGGCTCATTTTGTCGAGCAGGTAGATTTGCTGAAAGACGAAGCCGCAGTGCTTCCTGCGAAAGACCGCGAGCTTGTCGGCGCTGTAGGAGGTGATGTCCTCGCCGCAGAAGGTAATCGAGCCGGAGGTGGGTTTGTCCATGCCGGAAAGAGCGTAGAGCAGAGTGGATTTCCCCGCGCCGGACGATCCCATGATGACGGTGAAGTCGCCTTGGCGAATGTCGAGATCGAGATCGTTGATGATGGTTTGCTCCGCGTCCCCGCTGCGGAAGCTTTTGTTTAAATGGCGGACCGAAAGAAGAATATGGTTTTTGTTTTCGCTGTTTTTCATGTTTGAAACGCTCCTTTTGTTGTGGTGGTTGTTGTTGTTTTCTGCGCTCAGTATAGCACGGCAGGACGGGTAGCACCACCAAAAAGGGGTTGCAAACCCGAAAAAATCATGCTACGCTCCGTTGCATCGGGTAAAAAAGCAGCCCCAACCGACATCGCAGGCACAAAAGAGGGGCAAAAAATCAAAAAGCGCTTCCTTAACTGCATCAGGAAGCGCTAAAAAATATCATAAAAAGAAATATGCTCCATACAAACCGACGTATGGAAAGAAATTAATATTTAGCATAAATATCACAGTTTGGAATATTTGAGTGTCGTTTTCGCCAATACAACCGATATCTGTCAGAACCAATCTCACGCATTGGCATGAAAAGCTTGTCCTGAAACAGAAATATCAAAAAACGGGAAACCGGATTTCCGCGCGTTTTTTGTATGCACGATTGACACCGCCTGTGATCCCGTGTTATAATTGTATAGCAGTCTGCCAACGCAGCCAAAAATTGCGATCATCTCAGAGAGGAAAGACCTTGCCGTGACTCCAAAACTCATTATCGTCATACCGTGTTACAATGAAGAAAAGGTACTGCCTGTCACAAGCCCGCTGTTCCGTGAAGAACTGGAACTTCTCATTGACAAGGGCAAAGTCTCGCCCGACAGCCGCATCCTGCTGGTCAACGACGGCAGCACCGACGCCACATGGGACATCATTCGTGAGCTGTCGGAGAAATGTCCCCTGTTTGAGGGCATCGCGCAAAGCCGCAACCGCGGTCATCAAAGCTCTTTGCTTGCCGGATTGATGGAAGCGCTTGACAGATGCGATGTCACCATTTCCATCGACTGCGACGGACAGGATGACATCACCGCCATGGAAGCCATGGTGGACGAATACCTCGGCGGCGCGGAAATCGTCTACGGCGTAAGAGACAAACGCGAAACCGACACTTTTTTTAAACGCTTCACGGCGGAAAGCTTTTACCGCCTGTTGAGCGGCATGGGGGCGGAGATTGTCTTTAACCATGCGGATTACCGCCTCGTCTCCGCCAAGGTGCTGCGGGAGTTTTCCGACTTTAAAGAGGTCAACATCTTTCTGCGCGGTATGTTTCCGCTTGTGGGCTTCAAAAGCACCTGCGTTTATTACCGGCGCAGTGAGCGGATGGCGGGGGAAAGTCATTACCCCCTCTCCAAAATGCTGGGGCTTGCGCTGGACGGCATCACCAGTCTGAGCATCAAGCCCATCCGCCTGATCACCGGCATGGGAATTATCGTCGCGCTCCTCAGCTTTATCGGCGTGATCTGGTCGGTCGTGCAGCACTTCGCCCATCACTCCATCGTAGGCTGGGCGAGTACGGTCAGCATCATCTGCTTTATCGGCGGCATCCAGCTCATCAGCTTAGGCGTGCTGGGGGAATATATCGGTAAAATATACATGGAAACCAAGCAGCGTCCCCGCTATATCATCGAAAAACGAACCTATGACGATATCTCGGACTTATAGACATCCGCACCGCAATATAAAAATCCATCCCGTTCCGGAAAAAACGGGATGGACGGACAGAAAACAAATAAATCTGTCAGGCACTGTGAGGAAATAAGATGGACAAAGATGACGCAGGATTTTTCGGCTATGACAAGGCGGACAAGCTTGGAATACTTGGTGTATTCCAAGCTTTGACAACGAAGTCAGAGCCGAAAAAGACAAGTCAGATTGTTCAGATTATTTTTGAACAGTGCCTCAGAGATAAC
>CACWOA010000129.1 GCA_902762395.1 uncultured Ruminococcus sp. | reverse complement strand
CCTGCGAACCTGCGAACCCCTCGGGCTTCAAGCCCGAGGACAACGTCGTCGCGGGCAACGTGATCGCCTACGGCGCGACGTCGGGGACGATCCACGTCGGCGGTCTCGCGGGCGAACGCTTCGGCATCCGCAACTCGGGCGCGACGCTCGTCGCGGAAGGCGTGGGCGACCACGGCTGCGAATACATGACCGGCGGGACGGCCGTCGTGCTCGGCCCGGTCGGCGTGAACTTCGCGGCGGGGATGACGGGCGGCGTCGCCTACGTCCTCGACGAAACCGCGACGCTGGACCTGAACTGCAACCTCGACTCCGTGGATCTCTTCCCGGTCGAGGAAGGCTCGCCCGACGAAGAAACGCTCCTCGCGCTCCTGCGCGACCACGCCGCCCTCGCGGGCTCGTCCAAGGCGCGCCGCATCCTCGACGACTGGACCTCCTTCCGGCCCAAGTTCGCCAAGGTCCTCCCCGCCGCGGACGCCTGACGCCGCCGTCCGCGGAATCGGGTGGACTTCCGGACGGGTTTCCAATAGAATAGCCGCAAAACTTCCGCGTTTTGCGGATTCCAGCCATGCCCGCCCTGAACCAGGAACAATACCGCCCGCAGATGCACGCGGCGCTCGCGGAGATTTCCGCGCTCGTCTTCGACGCCCCCGGCTTCCGCGAGGCCTCCTTCCGCTTCCGCGACCCGATCGGCCCCGACGCCAACGCGGAGCTTTCGATCCGCCCCGTCACGGTCGCAGGCGACCCCCTCTGGCAGATCGTGCGCCGCGACAAGGCAGCCGGTCTGCTCGGCGCACAGAACAATCCCCAGCCGTGGTACGGGCAACTGATGACCACACCCCAGACCATTGCCTATCTGTTGCAGGTCAACTACTGGCTGCAGCGATACAATATCCGCATCGTATGAAAATCCACACAAAAAAATCAGGAAAACCGTACCAAACAAACGTGAATTTTTCCTCTTGAAATGGTATAATAGCGTTGTTTATGAACTGTGATCAGGAGGCAAACGCGATATGTACCGTAGGATTCATTGGATATTCTTTGATATCGGCTCCACACTGGTGGATGAAACTGCCGCTTACCGTCACCGCATAGCCGATATGATGGATCAGACGGGGCTTCCCTATGACGAAGTCTATCATACGGTGCTGCGGTATTTCCGCCTCGGTCAGAAGGGTGACAAGGCAGCCGCGCAGCAATACGGGCTGACACTGACGCCGTGGCACAGCGAGGATGAAGTGCCATACCCCGGCGCGGAGGACTGCCTGCGCCGTCTTCATGCACGCTTTCACATCGGCGTGATTGCCAATCAGCTACCGGGTACGGAAGAACGGCTGCACCGCTTCGGACTGCTGCCTTTCATCGACCTTCTCGTCGCTTCCGCCGAGGAAGGCGTGGCAAAGCCGGACCCCGCGATTTTCCGAATCGCGCTGGAACGGGCGGACTGCAAACCGCGTCATGCCGCCATGATCGGCGACCGCCTCGACAATGACATCGCGCCTGCCAACGCCCTCGGTATGCTGACGGTCAGAGTCAAACAGGGCTTTTCCCGCTATGCCGAGCCGCAGCATGACGGAGAAAAGCCCTGTATCACCGTTCGTTCCCTTCCGGAAATCCCGGCATTGTTCGGTCAGTAAACCATAAATGATTATTGCACCAGCGACAGCAGGTCTTCCCTGCTCAGGCTGCCGATATGTCCCATCTCGCCCGTGAGTATCTCATCGGCGAGATTTTTCTTTGTCTCCTGAAGCTGTAAAATCTTCTCCTCCACAGAGTGTCTGGCAATCAGCCGATAGACTGACACCACCTTGGTCTGACCGATGCGGTGCGCGCGGTCGGTCGCCTGGTTCTGCGCCGCCACATTCCACCACGGGTCATAGTGAATCACCACATCCGCGCCCGTCAGGTTCAGACCTGTGCCGCCCGATTTGAGGGAAATCAGGAAAACGGGGATATCGCCCAAATTGAACTGCTTGACCAGCTCCATGCGCTCCGCCTTCGGCGTTGCACCGGTGATTTTGTAGTATTCGATCCCCTCATTCCGCAGATCCTGCTCGAGTAATTCCAGCATGGTAGTAAACTGCGAGAAGAGAAGGATTCTGTGTTCGCCCTCGATGGCGCTTCTGACCAGATCGAGACAAACGCCCCGTTTGGCGGATTCGCCCGCGTAGTCCTCGAAAATCAGGGAAGGGTCACAGCAGATTTGCCGTATCTTCGTCAGCTCCGCGAGAATCTGGATTTTGTTCTTTCTCACGCTCTGCTCATCCTGCGATTCCAGCATGCCCTTCATATGCGCCACCTGCGCGTCATACAGCCGCTGCTGCTCCCCTTCGAGGGCAGCATACCGCACTTCTTCGATTTTCTCCGGCAAATCGCGCAGCACGTCGCTTTTCAGACGGCGGAGAATGAAGGGAGACACCATGCGCTTGAGCTTCTCGGTCGCCTGTTCGTCGTTTTTCTTGGTAATCGGCGTTTCAAAATCCTTTTTGAAGGTTTCATAGCCGTAGAGGAAGCCCGGCATGAGGTAATCAAAAATGCTCCACAGCTCGCTGAGCCGGTTTTCGATGGGCGTACCCGTCAGCGCGTAGCGCACGCGGCTCCGGATTACCTTGACCGCTTTGGCCGCGGCAGTGGTATGGGTTTTGATATACTGCGCTTCGTCGATCACCTGATAATGGAAGGAGATGTCCTCATAAGAGGCGACATCCCTTTTGAGAAGATCATACGATGTGATGGCCACATCATACCTGTGCAACTCCTGTATGACCGCCTGCCGTTCCTTCTGCGTTCCGGCGATCACCACACAGGAGAGGGACGGCGCAAACTGATGGATTTCTTCCTGCCAGTTGTAGATAAGAGACGCGGGACAGACCACCAGCGACGGCAGCGCCTTTTCATCCGGGGCGCGTTCCGCCTTGGCCGCCGCGAATACCGAGATCACCTGCAAGGTCTTGCCCAGTCCCATATCGTCCGCGAGTATGCCGCCGAAGCTGTACTTTTCCAATGTGCGCAGCCACTTGTGACCGTAGAGCTGGTAGTTGCGCATGATGCCCTGCAGCGCCTCCGGCACTTCAAAATCCGACTCACTGACGGTCTTGAATTCCTGCGCGATCTTTTTGAAATACCGGTCGCGCTGAAACCGCAGCGCGTCACATTTTTCTGTCATTTTGTCAAGGTACAGCGCCCGGTAAATCGGCAGGGATGCTTGTCCCTTCAAAATATCGCTGCCCGACAGGTGCATGGTGTCCACCATTGCGCCGAGTTCCTCGATCGTCTCGTCAATGTTGACAAAATCACCGTTTTTCAGGCGGTGAAAGCGCTTTTTCAGACGGTAGCTTCTGAGAATCTCGAGAAGCTCCTTCTGGGACACATCGGCGGAGGAGATTTCCAGATCCATCAGGTTGCTTTCCACCGAAACACCCACCTTGACCTGAATACGGCTGCGCACGTTCAGTCCCTTGAACGCCGCTGTCGCCTGCACCTCGCCGAGATTCATCAGTTCGGCAACGCCCTCGGTCAGCAGCGCGTAAACGCTGTCATCCTCCTGCGGACACAGAAAAACACCGCTCTCTTTGTCGGTTTCGGGGAAATAACGCATCACCGTTTCCACCGCCGCCGCCTCCCGGTGAAGGTCTCGCAGTCCTCCGCCCGAAGCGTCCGGCGAGAGCGCGTCCATCGCGGAAAAACGCTGCTCCCCATAGCCAGCCATGGCGCGGCAGCTCAGCGCTCCCTCTCCCGCGTCCAGGTAAAAGACAAATTCCACCTCCGGCGGCAGATATTGCTCCACCACTTCGCCGTCACGTTCTTCCACCTCTGCGATTTCCCGCAGCGCAGGCAGCACCGTGTAATAAAACTCACTGAGATGACTGCGTCCGATCCGGAAGGAAAGATGTCCCTCGTCGTCGATCAGGTGATAGAGAGGGCTTAATTGCCTGTCCTTGTCAGGGGGAATGCGATTGAGCCGACCGCCGCCGATAAAGTAATTATAGTCGGCGCCTTCCATCGTTACCGGCGCCGTTCCCTCAGCGGTAACGCCGTGAAAAGGACCGTCCTTTTCCACATCCTTATGAATGGTAATGGAGACGTCAGGCACGGCGCTGCCCATTTGCAGCATCCCCGTCACGGAGGGCTGGCAGTCTTTATCGGTAAAATGTACGCCCGGACCGCCGCTCAGAAGATCATACATCTGGTCAAGACGGCTGCCGTACAGCTTTACGCTGCCTTTGACGTTTTCCAGTCTGGCAGTCGGTCTTCCATAGGACGCCATAGGCAGATTATCGGTCTGGTAGCTGAGGTCGTACACAATTCCCTTGACAAATTTATACAGCTTCCCGTTCTCTTCCGCAATGCTGTCGCGGGAAAAATCCAGCGTCATCTTGCCGGACTGATAGCTTTTCTTTGCCTCCACGCATTCCACATATTCCGAGATATTCTTGACCACATAGAGCTTTTCCGTACCGGTGCGCAGCGAAAGCCGAAGCTCGCCGCCCTCTCGGACAAGCCGCGGCTCGAGCGTCACGGTCTGCCCTCCGTTTTTTACCTCCCCGCCGCCGCTCCGGAATCCGTCGAGAAGCAGTTGCGCGTTGAGGTCGGTGGAATCGCCGGCATTGTTTTCTCTCAGTCCGGCGGCGACCCGCATCAGCAGGGCGGTGATGTAAACATTGGGTTCGCTCGCATGATTGACGTAGCGTATGCCCGAATAGTCAAAGCCGGATGTGTAGATGCCGCACATACTGCTCTGGATGCCGTCCCGGGAAAAAATCACGCGAACCGTCTCTTTATAGCCGTGTTTCTCGATGGTGGCGACCGCCTCTCCCATCATCTCCACCGGTCCCGCGCGTCGTTCCCTCGGATAGCCTATTGCCAGCTGAAAATCCTCCAGTTCGCCTCTTTTGACAAGCGCCTCCGCTTTTTGCCATGTATCGTTATAAAAGACCATCTCCCGGGTGATCCGGCTCATATCAAAATAACGGTATTCCGACCCTTCGGCGGCATCCCCGGCAAACGGCTGAATGACCTTCCGCTCCGTCATGGGCGTATTCCCCTTTCTTTTCTCTATGGCAAACAGCACCGCCGCCATATGCTTGCAATGACTGCCCGACCTGGCATAGGGGCAGTCGCAGTCCATCCAATGCACTTCGTCGCCTCTGAGTACGATGATCACTTCATACGGCTTTTCCCCCTTGACAACCGCATCGTAACGCCCGCTCTCCTGTCTCATGTTTTTAACTTGTCCCGCTCTGAAATACTCCATTCCCCGCGCGAGTATGGGGCTTGTAAACAGATGTCTCCATCGCAGCATGAAATCATACCCCTTTCTTTAATAAAACAGAAAACAGAGTGCGCGTGTGAGAAGACGCAAACGACACACCCTGTTTTTATTGTACTATAAATGAGCATCAGTGGTAAAATGTACCAAATGTAGGGGACGGCCTCCGGACGTCCCGGCAGAATGCACTTGAAGATTGGGTGCATTGAGGCGAA
>CACWOA010000128.1 GCA_902762395.1 uncultured Ruminococcus sp. | reverse complement strand
TTTCCTCGGATTCTTCCGCCTCGTCGGTTACTTCGTCCTCGGCATCCTCGTCGGATTCTTCGGTTTCCTCCGCCTCGTCGGTCGCTTCATCCCCGGCTTCTTCCGTTCCGCCAGCCATTTCCTCCACGATCGCTTCCAGTTCCTCCGCATCACCGGTTACCTCCTCGGCGGACACCTCAATGTCTTCCGCCGCCTCGGCGCTTTCCTCCATATCTTCCATGGCTTCGAGGTCAAAACCCTCGGTGAATTCCTCCGCGAACACTTCGGATTCCTTTGCGGCATTCCCGCTGTTTTGCAAACCGCCCGCAATCTCCTCGATTTCGTTCGCCGTTTTATCGTATTTTCTATGACGTCTTGACATATGTGTTGACTCCCTTCGTAAATATCCATGTGCAACGCTTACAGATGACATCTGTTTTTTTATACTCAATAACGGCATCATCTGCCAGCCGAGAACGAGCAAAAACTTTCCTATATGGTTTTTGTGAAGTCCGAGGCGGCACGCTACATCGTTATTGAGTATAAAAAGCACTGCTTCTATTTTCTCATATAATCGAAAAAAAGACAAGTAGTATGACAAAAAAAACTTAAAAATTTACGCATCCTTGAATAACGCACGGGAATCATACATATACCGCGCGCCCGAAAAGATCGTGGCTGCCACGGCTGCGTAAAGCACGACCTTTGCAATGAGCATGAGCCAGTCCCCTATCCACGCGGGAATAAAAGAAAACTCATAGACCGTCTGTCCGCAGAAAATGCCGATAATGGCGATCATCTGTGTCACGGTCTTGATTTTTCCCCATATGTTGGCGGCAATCACAATGCCCTTGTCGGCGGCCACCATGCGCATGGAAGTCACTAAAAATTCACGGAACAGAATGACCACCACCACCCATGCGCCGCAGATTCCCTGTTGAATAAAACAGATCAGCGTAGACATAACGAGCATTTTGTCCGCTACAGGATCCATCAGCTTGCCGAAATCCGTAATCAGATTGCGGCTGCGCGCGATTCTGCCGTCCAGCATATCGGTAAGCGACGCCAGACCGAAGCATATGCCCCCTATCAGCCAGCGATAAGGAATGCCCTCTACCAAAAGCAGCACCATGATTACCGGAATAAACAGCACGCGTGACACCGTCAGTTTATTGGGAAGATTCATCTTCATGCCCCCTTATTTAACGTGAAATGTGAAGTGTGAAATATATGGGTTTTTAGTCGTCAGACGGTATGTCCCACTAAATCACAGCCCATGCTGTCGGTGATCTCCACTTCCGTAAAATCACCCATGGTGAATTTCTTGCCGTCGGTATCAAAGAAAATTTTGCCGTCGATATCCGGCGCTTCTCCCTGCGAACGTCCGTAACAGCACTCCGCGAGGCGGTCGTAGCCCTCCACGATGACCGTCAGCCGCTTGCCGATCATGCTCTCGCACCATTCGTCGGTCACGCGCGACTGCTCGTCGGTGATGGATTCCTCCCGCTGCTGGGCGGTTTCGGCGCTCACTCTGTCGGGCAGATCGTATGCCTCGGTGTCCTCCTCCGCCGACCAGACAAAGCAGCCCAGCCGTTCAAATTTCACTTCCCGCACAAAATCGATGAGTTCCTCAAAATCCTCCTGCGTCTCGCCGGGGAAGGCCGTCAGCAGCGTGGTGCGCAGCGTCACGCCCGGCACCTTTTCGCGGATGTGCGCGATCAGCGCGGTCAGGGTTTCCCGGTCACCGGGGCGGTGCATCGCCTTGAGGATTTTCTTGCTGACGTGCTGTATCGGCATGTCGATGTATTTGCACATCTTGGGCTGACGGGCAATCACATCAAGCAGTTCGTCGGTGATTTTTTCGGGGTAGCAGTACAGCACGCGAATCCATTCGATGCCGTCTACCTCGCACAGCCGATTCAGCAGTTCCGGCAGACAGCGCCTGCCGTAGAGATCGGAGCCGTACTCGGTGGTATCCTGCGCCACCACCGTGAGTTCCTTCACGCCGCGCGCCGCCAGCATTCCGGCTTCCTCCACCAGTTCCTCCATCGGACGTGAGCGGAATCTGCCTCGGATCATGGGGATGGCGCAATAGGAACATTTGTTGTTGCAGCCGTCCGCGATTTTGAGGTATGAATAATAGGGCAGCGTGGTCTGCACCCTTCTGCCACACAGCACGAGGTCTTCCTTCTCGCCGTAGAGGCTGATGCCGTTTTCACCGAGCGCACGTTCGACAATCTCCGCGATTTTGCTGTTGGAACCGATGCCGACCACCGCGTCTACTTCAGGAATCTGCTCAAGAATCTGATCGCGGTAGCGCTCCGCCATGCAGCCTGTAACCACCAGCGATTTGATTCTGCCTTCTTTTTTCAGTGTGGCAAGCTCGAGAATTTCCTCTATCGCCTCTGACTTGGCGCTCTCGATGAAGCCGCAGGTGTTGACAATGGCAACGTCCGCCATCGCTGCGTCCTCTGTCAGCCGATAGCCCGCGTCCGCCAGAAACCCCAGCATAATCTCCGCGTCCACCTGGTTTTTCGGACATCCCAGGCTCACCATTCCTACTTTAATATCCTTCATGTACTGTTTTGCTCCTTTAAAAGGGATATGAGTAATATCATTCTCTCATTATATCATACATTGCAGAGATTTGATATACATTTTTGTATATTTTTTAATATTTTTTCATTTTCTATTTTTTCAGACCGACAACCGCCCAATCTTATACTAATTTTCGATTGAAGGAAGACAATGATTCGCGAGGATATTTTGTGCCATGCAAGGAGGAAGACGAAGCAGGGTGCAAAATAGACCGCGAAGTATGTCTGATTTTAGTCGAAAATTAGTATTATACCATCGGGCGGTTATCTCTCACAACGGTTCGCCTGCTATGATCTTCTCACAGCAGGTAATGCTGCTCGCCCGCGGCATATCGCTGAAAATCCACCCGCAGCAAGGGGCTTGCGCCTATGCGTTCCACGCCCGCGCCGAATGCGATGCGCCCGGCGGCGCCCACATAATGCAGCGTACCGTCGGCATTCACCGCCATGATTTGGGCGGCATGGCGCTGTGTGGGCGCTGCGCCGTCGGGAAAGGCAAAACCCTCCGCCTCTGCCGCCGCTAAAAAGCGCCGCCCGGCGGCTTCGTCCGCAAGGTACACATACACCCGCCCGTCAAGCCGGCTGAGTTCTCTGATCGTTCTGTTGTCTGACATAAAAAAGCCCTCCTGATTGAGAAAGATAAAACACAAACCCAGCGGGAGACGGCACATATAAAAAAGCACCCATCGTCCGACGGGCGCCAGTCTGCAAACGCACGCAACCCATCGTTCAGCCTTTGCCACCTTACCGCGAACGGCAGGTTGGCGCGCAGTCAACGGGGCTGTCCCTCGTGCGCTCTCTATGGTTTGTAGCTTCATGGTAACACAGCTTTTGGAAAATGTCAAGCCTTTTTGGAAAAAAACAGCAGGCGGAAGCGCTGCGCCATACACAGTCCCTCCGTCTGCCGGTCATTTCTGTCGGTTAAATTTTTATTTCACAGTGACATAGAAGCCTGTAGTCTTGTTATTGTAGGTCACAACAACCTTCTGCTGACCCGCTTCGTCCAGTTGGGAAGCAGAGCAGTCAAAGCCGCTGCTGATCACCTCGCTGGTGCCGTCGGTGTAAGTCACCTTGACGGTCATGCCGCTGGCATTGAATGTTTCACCCACCTTGTAGGTCTGCTTGGCGGGGAGCTTATTGATCGTAATGGCGGAAACCGTCTTGTTGACGTTGGTCTGCGCAGAGGCAACCTTTGTGGGAGTCGTGGTCTTTGTGGTGGTCGTCTTCGCGGTGGTCTTGGCAGTCGTCTTGGCTGTGGTCTTGGCGGACGCCGCCTTCTCAATGAGAGGCCAGGTCTTTTTGCCGATCTTGCCGTCAGCCGTCAGACCCTTTGCCTTCTGGAATTTTTTAACGGCGGCAGATGTCGCGCTGTCAAATTTGCCGTTGACGGTGACGCTGTAGCCCGCCGCCTTGAGGCAGGTCTGCATATACTTGACGTCGTTGCCGGACATCACGGACTTGGCATTGTAAGAAAGGGTTCTGGTGAAAGTCACCTTGCCGGGATTGGGCGTAGCGGAAACAGTCGCCTTCGCGGTGGTAGTGGTGGCGGTTTTCTGTGTCGCCTTGACAGTGGTGCTGGAAGAATTACCGGAAGATGTGCCGACGAGCTTGTTGTAATAGCTGTCGGTGGGCTGCACCACATGGCACAGATAACGACCTCTGCCGGAGAACTGCGCCTTGTTCAGCTCGCTCCAGGTCTTGGTAGTCATACGCACAAGACCTCTGCCGTCGGCATTGCCCTCGACATATGTAACGGTGTTTTTGTTGTAAGAGATAACAACAAAGGAATGACCCTGGCTGCCGTTGTAAGAACCGTTGGAATTCTTGGTGCTTCTGACATAAGCGCCGCACTTGACGCCCGCCTTGACAAACCGATCATAGGAAACGGTCTTGCCGCCCTTGAGCACCACCTTGGAATGGCTCAGACCGCTGCCGCGTCCGACATATTCATTGTACAGCGTGTTGTAAACCGCGTTGGCGTAAATGTAGCACTGCCAGCCGTAAGTGACGCTGCCCGTGGTGTTGTTTCTGATATACAGACGGTTGCTGCCGTTCAGACCGGTAGAACCGAACTTCGCCTGATAGGATTTGGTGCAGCCGGAATTTTTGTACAGACCGATGTTGCCTGCGAATACCTTATCCAGTCTCTTGGCAAGAGCCGGAGAGGAGGTGTAGCTGCTGCCGGACTTGGAAGCCGACGCGGCGTTGACAGAGGTGAAGCGGCAGAACGGAACAGTCACCGCCATCACTGTTAAAATCATTGCTAACGAAATAACCTTTTTCTTCATTGTGTTCTTGTTCATAACGATCCCTCTTTCTGGCCGCTGATTCATTGGGCGACCTTCTAATTTCATCGCTGTTACAATGGTTACAAATTGATTACAGTCGATATTATACACGAGTGATTCCAATAGGTCAACCCCCTTTGACCAAAATCTGGTTATTCCACAAGTTTTTCGCCCATTGCCCAAGGCATTTGTGCATATCTATCATGTTTTTGGGGCTTTTTTCGTCAAAAAAACGGTTTGTAAGATGATTTTATTCACATTCCGATAACAACAGACTGTAACAATTGCCTGTCACTATTGTAAAAATGACGAAAAAACAGTAATTTTTTTGAATTAATAAAAATGAACAAAGGTTACAGAAAAACAGGTGCTTTCTGAAACCTGTTTCCAAAGAAAAACAGGCGGCGTTTTTCATATGTCGGCTATGCCATGCCGGCCTCCCTACAGCGTTATGACGCGGATATATTAAATAAAAGAATCCCAATAATTTATTGGACTATAGTCCGCATATGAATCTATATATTGTATAGCTATGAATTAAAATGTGTTATTTGACACAAAATACAAATTTTTAATTCGGAGAAAATATAGTCCTAAAACAAAAAAACGGTACTATATAGCGCTCTTTTTCTTATGATCTTTTCAATAAT
>CACWOA010000127.1 GCA_902762395.1 uncultured Ruminococcus sp. | reverse complement strand
GACTCACAAGATTCAGATCGGTGAGAAGATTACCAAGGGCAAGGGCGCAGGCGCAGATCCCGCCAGAGGACAGCGCGCGGCCGAGGAGAGCAAAGAGGACATCGAAGCGGCACTCAGAGGCACTGACATGGTGTTTATCACCGCAGGTATGGGCGGCGGCACAGGTACAGGCGCGGCTCCCGTTATTGCGGAGATTGCAAAGGAAATGGGCATTCTGACGGTCGGTATCGTCACCAAGCCTTTCGCTTTTGAAGGCAGAAAGCGCATGGAACAGGCGGAAGCGGGCATTGCGTCTCTCCGTGAACATGTGGATTCCCTCGTGGTCATTCCCAACGAGAGACTCAAGCTGGTCTCCGAGCAGAAGATCACCCTTGTGCAGAGCATTTCCGACCTGATCAACAGCCCCGGACTTGTCAACCTCGACTTTGCCGATGTTACCGCCGTCATGAAGGACGCGGGCTACGCGCATATGGGCGTTGGTTCGGCACAGGGCAAGGAGAAGGCTTCCATGGCAGCACATGCCGCCATTTCCAGTCCGCTTCTTGAAACATCTATCAACGGCGCGAGAGGCGTTATCATCAACATCACTTCTTCCAACGACATCAATCTCGAGGAAGTGGACGTTGCTTCTACCATGATTACCAAAGCGGCACATCCCGATGCGACCATTATCTGGGGTGCTGCGTTTGACGAGAATATGGATGATGAAATGAGAGTGACCGTCATCGCGACAGGCTTCTCCATTGATCCTGAAAAGAAGGAACCGGGCGTCGGTTCTGTCGCCCCCAAGGCTCCTGTCAAAAAGGCGGCTCCCAAGGTGAATCCTTCGGCTCCGGCAGGTACCCAGTCCAATATCAATGAGAAAAATGACGATGATTACTTCGATATCATGACGATTTTTGGTCGCAACAAGTAAATCTTTGTCCTACTTACCTAAAATTCCGCATCGGCACAAGTGGCGTTCCATTTGTGCCGATGTTTTTTTTAAGAGCCTGTTCAGAATCTCCGCGTGTGCGGATGGCGCAGTCATATTTTTCGCCAGATGCAGCCAAAACCGCAGGCAATACTTTGTGTATGAACGAGGATTTTGGCAAAATATGGCGGAAAAGATGCAAGCCAGACGTGCGTGGAGAGATTCTGAACAGGCTCTAATGGAGTGTCACAAATGCCGCGTGTCGGTCGAATATAATAACGAGCAGAGAAAAGAAATGAAGCTTCATCCAGAATGAATCTGCCAAAGCGGAAGCGCGTGTCCATTCCACAACGCCCCGATGGATTGACTTGCGTTAGGCACTGTTCAAAAATAATCTGAACGATCTGACTTAGCTTGGAATACACCAAGTATTCCTGCGCTTCTCCGCCTTGTCATAGCCGAAAAATCCTGCGTCATCTTTGTCCATCTTATTTCCTCACAGTGCCTTACGAAATGACCGAAACTTCCGACATCTGCTGCCATGATAAGCAGCAGGAAAAAGCGTGGTGATGTACTTGTCGGATAACGAACTGATTTCCTTGATTTTAGAGGACCCCTCCGAAGGGATGAAGGTGCTGATTGATCTGTATTCTTCCACCGTGTTCGGAGCCGTCAACAGCCGATTGGGCGGCGTCTGTTCCTATGATGAGGTCGAGGCGTGCGTCAGTCGGGTATTCAGTGAGTTTTATTTTAATCTGAAGAAATTTGACCGCCGAAAATGCAGCGTCAAGACATGGCTTTGCGTGCTGGCGCGGAATATGGCGATCGAGGAATTTCGCAGGGCAACGCGTTACAGCGTGCTGGTGCGCAGCGACGACGACCTGCTGATGGACTGGCCCGACGGTTTCGACATAGAGGACGCCGCAGAACGCCGCATTACCGAGCGTCAATTGCTGCGGGCGGTGGATTCTCTGGGAAATCCCGACAGCCGGATCATCATCCGCCGATATTTTTACGCGCAGCCCTCCAAGCAGATTGCCCGTGAATTGGGCATGACCGACGCTGCCGTCCGCAAGCGTATTTCGCGCTCGCTGGCAAAGCTGCGGGAGATTCTGCGGGAGGATCCCTACAATTCCTATTGATCCCAAAGGAGGAAACGGATATGAAACGATATTGCTCGGATGTGTTTGACAACCTGTCAAGCGACGCGTCAAGGGCTTTCAGCGGCTACACGGTGAAGCAGCCGCTGGATGCGCTGTCAAAGCGCAGAATTTATGAAAGTGTGATGGCGGATATTGAGCGGCAGTCCTATCGCACAGCGCCGCGTCCGGGTCTTAAACTCAGCAAGGTGTCGGTGGTGGCGGCGGCCTGCGTGGTCGCGGCAACGGTCGGCGCAGTGGGCGTCGGCGCATCCAGAATGTACAAGGGGCTGGCGGATTACCACACATCCTACACCGAAGTGCAGAAGGCGGCGGTGGAAAAGGCGACCTTTGCCATCAATGAGCAGATGAGCGGCAGCGGCGTGACGATTACCGCCACCGAAGCGATGTGCGACGGCAACAAGTTCTTCGTCCTGCTGCGCACCGAGATTGACCCTTCGCAGATAAAGGTTTCTGATGACGCGACGTTCGGCAGCGCCATGGAGCTGCATATGACCGGCGATCCCACCGATACCCAGGGATATTCCGCGGTTTACCATGAAGTGCTTGAACGGGAGGGAAACGTCTGCACCCAGCTGGCGGTCTTTGACATGGGAGATGTGATCGACGGTCAGCAGCTCGGTCTTTCCGCGAGGGGGCTGTATGTCACTTCCGCGGACGGCAAGGATTCCTCCGCTGTCCTATCGGATGAAGCCGGCACCATCGGCGGCATTCGGTTTGCCGTGACCAAGAGCAGCTTTGCCAAGGCGTTTTCGGCGGAAAACGGCGTGAAACACCTGGGGCGGAACGCGCAGGTGTCGGAGGGCTATATCGCCCCGTGGTTTGCGCAGTTCACCGCCCATGTGGCATCGGACGATATCAGCCTTCTCGAAGCGGGCTTTGCGAAAGACAAGGCGCCCACCTTTAAGGTGGTCATGAAGGACGGCACGACGCATGAAGGCATTGGGGTGAACAACGGCGCTTCCGCAGGCGGCGCCGGGAGCGAAGGCTATCATGGCTATTACGACTTCCGCTGTGCCTTCAAGGAATATGTGGAAGTCTCCGAGATCGACCATGTGGAGGTCAACGGCGCGGCGCTGTCATTGCAGGACGTTCCCCTGACGCAGGCGCTGGTTCTGACCCAACCGCCGATGGCGTAATTCCGATATTTCCGACATTCTGTCAAACCGACATTCTGTCAAACCGACATTCTGTCATAAGCATTCATAACAGAGAATCATAAAAACATCAAAAAATCTGAACAGTAGTTGACAAAAGCACGTCGATACGGTATCATTTTATCAGTATCGGCGTGTTTTTGTTCTGTTTCCCCTTTATTTTTACTTGGCAGGGTGGTATAATGGAATACAAAAGAGAATAGAAATCCATTAACTTCACAGATATGCGATTCTGCCGGGGGACCCGGGGCGCGTTCCGAAGATTGCGGCTTACCTTGACGGAGCGCACCGACTGGCCGACAACCGCGAATTCTGTACATGGGCAGGTCGACTCGAGGGGGAGACGGTGCTGGTGACATCCACCGGTATCGGCGGACCATCCGCGTCGATTGCCGTGGAGGAACTGGTCAGGCTGGGGGTGGACACCTTGATCCGGGTGGGAACCTGCGGCGGCATGAATGATGAAGTGCGGGCGGGAGATGTGGTCATCGCGACCGGCGCCATCCGTATGGAGGGAACCAGCCGCGAATATCTTCCCATCGAATATCCCGCGGTAGCCGATTTCGGATTGGTTCACGCGCTGGTGCGGGGCGCTCAGGAGCTGGGGTATCGGTACCACACCGGAGTGGTGCAGAGCAAGGATTCGTTTTACGGACAGCATTCTCCTGCCAGTATGCCCAACGGCGAGGAACTTCTGCGCAAGTGGGACGCATGGATAGCGGCGGGGTGCCTTGCTTCGGAAATGGAGGCGGCGGCGATTTATGCGGTGGCGGCGGCGCGGGGCGTTCGTGCCGCCACGGTGCTGCATGTGATCTGGAACCAGATGCGCCGTGATAAATTCGGGGACAATGAGGAATCCCATGATGTTGACCGCGCCATCAGAACCGCTCTCGCGGCGCTCGGTCATGTGATACGCAATGCGTCAGATCATCCGGCGGACCGCTGATTGGCTCCCAACCATTTTACACGGAAAGGAAAACAAAGGAATGAAAAAAGAAAATTGGCAGGATTCGGAAAAGAAGTACGAGATTTTGGTGGACGATATGTCGCCGCTGACACGAGCCGATCTGAAGCGGTCGGGACTGACGTTTGCCGATGAGGATGACGAGCGGCAGGAAACCCAGGAGAAAGCCGATGTGTCTCAAACGACCGACAGTGCGGGTATCAGGCGAATGCTGATTGCGGCGGTCGTGCTGTGTGCTTCAGCGGTGCTGGGCGTGGTTGTCGGTCTGGGCGTTGGCGGTATGTTTAAGAACAAGACCGCCGACAAAGCCGTTGTTTCGGATTCATCGCAAACCTCCTCGCAGGAGGAAGATACACCGGAAGAAGAACTGCAGCAGGAGACGCTCAGCGAAGCGCGGTTTGACATTGATAAGACGGCATCCGTGAAAGGCGTGGATTTCACGGTGCTGGACGGTATGTGCGACGATGAGATGCTCTTTCTTACCGTTCAGATCGGATGCAAGGCGTCTCTCATCGGCAAGAGCAGCGGAAAAACAGCGGATCCGTATATGTATGTGCAGTGTCTGCCGGACAAAACCAATGTGGAAATGGACAGCTTTCAGATGCTGGAACGGGAGGGCGCCAGCTTTACCGTGAGAGCCGGGTTCCGTCTGCCGCAGGCATTGCAGAAGGATCAGGAGATTCACGTCGATTTCTACGGCGTTTCGGTTTCGCGTGAAAAGATCAACCCCAAAACCGGTGTGGCGGATGTGGTCTGCAATATCCGTCAGCGTCAGCCGTCCACCGTCAGCTTTGTGTATGACGGACAAAAGGGCAATTTCGCCAGGCACTTTTACACGGACGCCGCCGTCAGTCTCAATGACCTCAGCCAGAATATGGACGTAGCCTATCTTTCCCCATGGTTCTGTCAGTTTTCCCTTTACGCGCAGACCGACGCTGCGCAGACAAAGGAGATGCCGGTGGTGAAGGTCTTCATGAAGGACGGAAGAGAGTGTACCGCAGAGAATCCCGCCTCGGTCAGGATCGCGGCAGGTGCGCATTGGAACAAAGACGGCGCTCCCATGTCGCGGACGACGTATGTCGCCTCTTTTGCCGAGCCGATTGATTCGGTCAACGTCGCATATATCGAAATCAACGGCGTAAAGGCGGATCGGACCGATAAGCCGCTTGACGCACAGCTCCCGTCGCTGGAAATATATGGCTATGACGAGGCGTTTGGCGATTAATGTGTCATATTTGCCTTTCAAAGAGAAATAAGAATGATATTGTGTATGGGAAGAAACCCGTTTTCCGTGACAAAAAGGGAAAATTTAAAAAAATTGTTCAAAAAGCATTGAAAAATAAAAATATTATGGTATAATTAAACTAACCGTTAATTTGCGGAAGTTTACACATTGGCTGTGATGTGATTGGATATGCCATACAGAATGATGCTCTTTTTCAGAAAGGAGGGGACATGATATGGAATACGCGGGACCCAGATTTCGCAGAAGGTTTGTCGGCTATGACCGCAGTGCCGTTGACATGGAGTTTGACAAGCTGCTAAGTCAGGTGGACGAGGAAGTAGAGAAAAACGAGGAACTGCGCCGCGAAATCAAGGATTTGAAGGAAGAACGCCGCGACTGGGAATATGCCAAGCGCACCCTTGAGGAGGAACGCTCCGCCATTTCCCGTGACCGCGCCTCTCTGGCGGAATCGGTCAGCTCCATTTCGGGCAAGGTAGCCGAGCTGGAAAACAGCCTGTCCTCGGCAAAGGTGGCCAACGAGGCGCTGCAAAACAAGATTGACGCGACCGCTTCCGAAAAAAATCAGCTCCAGTTGCGGCTCGATACCGTGCAGGAGCGCAACAGAGAACTTACCCTGCGGGAGAGGCAGTTTGACGAAATCGAAAAATCGGTATCCTCTATCATGTCGGTGACGAAGCGGGCGACCGACCGCCTTTTCCAGAAGTCGGTGGAAAATCAGGAAAACGTCATCCGCATTGCGGGCGACGCGGCACAGGAGGCGGCGATAATCCGCGCTGATCTTACCGCCGCGCGTGATGAGATGAATGTCGCTTTTGATGAATTTCAGGACAGAATCGACAAGATTGACGCGTCCCTGACAGGGGCGGTGCATAAACTGGTGGCCATCAAGCACGACAGCGGACTCAAGCCCAAGAATGCCGAGGCGACCATTGAGAGCGAGGTCGAACGCCTTCTGTCCATGCGGGCAGGCGAGGTGGATTATTCCGACGGCAAGGGCTACGCGGTGCCCGTACTCGGTCCTTACAGTGCCAAGTTTATCTCTGATGCGGCGAAAAAGGTCAATTCCGGCGAAATCGAGGGCAACCCTCCCTATGTGCAGACTGCCGCGAGAGGAGAAGCGCCCCACGCCAGACCCGGCGGCAATGACGTAAACGACGGCGAGAAGTCGCCTGTTGAAATCAAAAAGACATTTCCGGGACTTTTTGAATCCTCTGAGGCTTCCATCAAAGAAGCCAATCGGCTTTTGGATGACGCAGACGACGCGGCGGAGCGGAGAAATCATGTGCCGCTTGAGCAGCAGTACGCGCAGCGTCCCACAGCGCCGCCGCCCTACCAGCCGCAGCCCGGCTACAGCGGCGCCTATACGCCTTATCCTGCCCAGCCCTATTCGCCGGGCTATGGCAATCCCGCCCCGCAGCGTCCCATTGGCTTCGGCATTCAGGAAACGCCGGAGGAGAGTGCCGGAGACAGTGCCGGAGACAGTGCCGGGGGCAGTGCCGGAGACAGTGCCGGGGGCAGTGCCGGAGACAGTGCCGGAGACAGTGCCGAACCGCAGGTCAATCCTTATTCCGGCGACGGCTATGAGCAGGTGGATATCAGCAAGCTTTCAGCCGGAGGACCGACCATCAATATGAATTCGCCGGAACTTCAGTATATCGGACAGCCTCAGACGATCGGCGGTATGTTTGACGCGCCCGCTGTGGAGTTGAATATGTCCCAGCCGACGGCGGCTTCGTCCAATGCGGCGTCGTATGCCTATGCAGGCGCGGGACCGACCTTTATTCCTGATGCTTCTGTGATTTCCGCTGACGCGCAGGAAAGCGAGGCGGTGCAGGAATCTGCCGCGCCGCAGGAAGAAGCAGTGCCTTCCGCCAAGCGTGTGGAAGTCACCAAGCGCGTGAGAAGTGTGCCGATGAACGAAAAGGTCAGAATCATGGTGCGCCACGGCAAGTAAGATTTTCAAGAATATGTTACCAAAGCACTTCGGCATATACCGGGGTGCTTTTTGTCAGAGAGGACCTTTGTGATGACAGAGATTTTGTATCAGGACAATCAGGTGGTGGTATGCGTCAAGCCGGTGGGTGTTCTCTCGCAGTCGGACGGACAGGAGGATATGGTCTGTCTTCTCCGGCGGCAGCTCGGCGGAGAGATTTACGCGCTGCACCGCCTGGACAGAAACGTAGGCGGCGTGATGGTTTACGCCCGCACCAAACAGGCGGCGGCGGCGCTCACCGAGCAGATACGGCAGGGAACCTTTGTCAAACGGTATTGGGCGGTCGTGCAGGGAGTCCCCGATCCCAGGGAAGGAGAAATGCGCGACCTGCTTTTTAAAGATGCCCGCAAAAACAAATCCTTTGTGGTTGACCGTCCGCGCAAGGGAACCAGGGAGGCCCTGCTGGAGTATACGACCATCGGCGGAGGAAACGGGAATAGGGGCGCTTATTCTGTGGTGGAGGTCCGTCTGCACACGGGCAGAACGCATCAGATACGGGTGCAGTTTTCCTCCCGCCGGATGCCGCTGCTGGGCGACGGCAAATATGGCAGCCGCGACAGAGCGTGTGAAATCGCGCTGTGGTCGCGTCGCGTCACTTTCTTTCACCCTGTCAGCGGAGCGTCATTGGATTTTGCCGCTCTGCCCGATCTCACCGCCTATCCATGGAATGTGCTGCACGAATGAATTGAACTTGTGAAGCGCTTCGTTTCACAGAAATAGAAATGATGTAGGAGCGTGAAGAAAATGAAACAAAAAAATTTGCTGCGAAAGACGGCTTGCGCGGCGGCCGCGGCGGGGCTGACGCTGCAAATGTGCGCCTGCTCTCCTTCCGCCGTCGCGTCGGACGGCACCGTTGATTTAATGCGGAACGTCACGGCACATACCGGCGCGCCGGCGTCTGAACGGTTTCAACGGGATGAAGTGACACAGGCACTCTTTGAGGCGGCATACAATGATTTCGCCGTCACGCTGCTGCGGCAAAGTATGGGTCGGAGGGACGATGACGGCAATGTGATGGTTTCGCCTCTGTCGGTCATGACCGCGCTGACGATGACGGCCAACGGCGCACAGGGGGAGACGCTGGCGCAGATGACGCGGGTGATGGGCGGTTCGCTGGAACTGGAAGCGCTTGACGGGTATGTCAGCGATTATGTTTCACAGCTTCCCTGCGATGCCGAGGCAAAGCTTTTGTGCGGCAATTCCATCTGGCTCCGGAAGGATAAAACGGATGTGAAGAAGACGTTTCTGCAAACCAACGCCGATTACTTCCATGCGGATATCTTTTCCGCGCCGTTTGACGACGGCACCAGGACGGACATCAATCAATGGGTGTCGCGGAGAACGGACGGCATGGTCAACCGGATGCTGGATGAGATCCCCAAGGAGGCGGTGATGTACCTTGTCAACGCGCTGGTCTTTGACGCGGAGTGGGAGAAGATATACAGCGAGGATCAGATTTTCGAGGCGCCCTTTACCGGGGAGGACGGCGAAACCGTGACCGCCGCCATGATGAGCTCGGAGGAAACCGGGTGGCTGGACGACGGCAGGGCTACCGGATTTGTCAAACCCTA
>CACWOA010000126.1 GCA_902762395.1 uncultured Ruminococcus sp. | reverse complement strand
GAAAAGCATTTTTATTTCAATATAATGGAGAAGAATAAGCATTGAAAGGATTTGATTATATGAAAATTTACGGCTATATCAGAGTATCGTCAACCGACCAGAATACGGCGAGGCAGTTTGCCGCACTGGAAAAACTGAAGATCCCCAAAAAGAACCTGTTTGAGGACAAGCAATCGGGCAAGGATTTCAACCGCCCCGCCTACAGGAATTTGCTCAGAAAACTGAAAGAGGGTGATCTTCTCTACATTAAAAGCATAGACCGCCTGGGCAGAAATTACGAGGAAATACAGGAACAGTGGCGCGTTTTAACCAAAGAGAAAAAGGTTGACATCGTGGTGCTGGATATGTCACTGCTCGACACCCGGAACGGAAAGGATCTGCTTGGCACATTCATCAGTGATGTGGTTCTGCAGAAATTGTCCTTTGTAGCGCAGAATGAGCGTGAGAATATCCGCATACGGCAGGCGGAAGGCATAGCGGCGGCGAAGGCAAACGGCGTGAAATTCGGACGTCCCGAGCTGCCATTGCCCGATAATTTCCATGAAATGCACCAAGCGTGGCGTAAAAAGGAAATAACGCTCAACAAGGCGGCGGAAAATTGCGGGATGCCTGTGAGTACCTTCTATAAAAAAGCGATGAAATCAGAACAAGAATCTTCGCTATAGCAAATCCGGGAAAGGAAGAGAATAGAAAATTCAGCGAACGAATGTGAGCGCTCTAATTTCTCATTTATCGGAGAAAACAGGCTTTCCAAAACAGACGCCTCTCTGTGGTCAGTATTCTTTCATTATTCGTCCGAGTCCTTGACTTTGATGGTGGCGCCTTCAAAATCAAAGGTGGCAAAATAATCGGCGGGGGTTTCGGCGCGGCGAATCATCTTGACGGTGCCGTCCTCTTGCAGCAGCAGCTCAGCCGAGCGCAGCTTGCCGTTGTAATTGTAGCCCATAGAGAAGCCGTGCGCGCCCGTGTCGTGAATCACCAGAAAATCTCCGATATCAATGATCGGCAGCTCCCGGTCGATGGCGAATTTGTCGTTGTTCTCACAGAGCGAGCCGGTGACGTCGTAGACCATCTTTTCGCCGTCTTCGTCCTTGCCCATGACGGTGATGTGGTGATAAGCGCCGTACATCGCGGGGCGCATGAGGTTGCAGGCGCAGGCGTCCACGCCGATGTAATGCTTGTAGGTTTCCTTGCGGTGTACCGCCTTGGTGACGAGATGACCGTAGGGAGCGAGCATATAGCGTCCGAGTTCCGTGAAGATGGCGGCTTCGATGCCCGCGGGAACGAGAATTTCATTGTACTGTCTGTGTACGCCCTCGCCGATGATGGCAATGTCGTTGGGCGACTGATGAGGGCTGTAGGGGGTGCCTATGCCGCCGGAGAGGTTGATGAACTCGATGGACGCGCCGGTTTTTTCTTTCAGTTCTACCGCCAGCGCAAACAGCTGACGGGCAAGTTCGGGGTAATAGGCGTTGGAGACGGTGTTGCTGGCGAGGAAGCTGTGAATGCCGAAGTGCTTGACGCCCTTGCTCATGAGAATTTTGTAAGCCTCGATGATCTGTTCATGGGTCATGCCGTATTTCGCGTCGCCGGGGTTGTCCATGATGTCGGTGCCGAGCGCAAAATACCCGCCGGGATTGTAACGGCAGCAGATGGTGTCGGGCAAGTTGCCCTCGCCGGTGATCTTTTCCAGAAAATCAATGTGGGTGATGTCGTCAAGGTTGATGATCGCGCCGAGTTTCAGCGCCAGCGCGAAATCCTCGGGGGGCGTGCAGTTGGAGGAGAACATGATGTCCCGTCCTGTGTTGCCGACGCTTTCCGCGAGAAGCAGTTCGGTGTAGGAGGAGCAGTCGGAGCCGCAGCCTTCCTCTTTGAGAATCTGCATGATGTAGGGATTGGGGGTCGCCTTGACCGCGAAATATTCCTTGAATCCCTTGTTCCACGCGAACGCCTCGTTGAGACGGCGCGCGTTTTCGCGGATGCCCTTTTCATCATAGATGTGATAGGGGGTGGGGTAGGTCTTTTCGATGTCTTTGAGCTGTTCCAATGTGACAAACGGTGTTTTCTTCATAGATTATTCCTTCCTCAATATGCATTATTTTCACCGAACTGAATCAGAGCGATCTGATGTTTCAGCGATTCCTTTACTAAATTGACCAGATGCGCCTTGCTGCTGAGCAGACAGGAGCAGGGCGTGTCGTCGCGGCTGACGTCGCCCGTCAGCACGCACGCGCCGTCCGCGATCATGCGGAGCTGCCCTCTGCCGCAGTCGGCGGTCAGCACCGTCGCGCCGTCGGGACAGCTTTCGGCAGCGGGGGTGATGAGCACCACCTTGATATGCTGGGAAAGCAGCGATGCCAATTCGTTTCGGATGTCGTTTATAAAATCCCCGTCGGCCGCGATATAGACCCGCCCTTTGACAGACCCAAGCATACGGCGGGCGGTTTCCACAATGCGGCGGCGGCCGCTGACCGTGATGTAGCCGTCCGTCTGCGGGGGAGCGGCGGGAAGTTCGCGCTCGATTTCCTCCGCTACGTCGCTTAGGCGACGGATGCATCCCGCGCAGAAGTCGCGCGGCGCTATGGCGCAATAGCGGGCGGGCGAACCTTCGAGCATATAGGCCGCGCCTTTTTCGGTGAGCGCACTGACTGCCGCATAGACATTGGAGCGGGAAATGCCGGTCTGTTTGGCGATTTCGTAACCCGTCTGCGGCATGTGCTCGGTGCAGAGAAAGCGATAAATCGCCGCCTCCTGCCGCGTGAGTCCAAAGAGTGTCAGCTTGTCGGTTTGTTCCGTAGCATCATCCCTCCTCATCGCAGTAGTTCTGTTTGGAAATACTAATGTGCTAAACAGTATAACCATATTCGCGCCAAATGTCAAGTGATTGGAGGGAAAAACTTGCTTTCTCTGCGGTTCATACAAAAAATCGCCCACTTGTCCGCGAAAATGTCCGGTTATCCGCGAGGGGATTGCAATTAAAAAAATAACTGCTATAATAAAACCATCGAAACGCGGTTCGGAAAAAAAACAATTCAGTGAAAACATTTTGGAGGTATCACAATGGTTACTTTGTTCTGGATTCTCATGACGCTGTGTGAAATCGGTCTGGCGGTTTATTGCTTTGTCAGGAAAAAGAGAGCGCGTCTCGAAGCGCGGATTCTCTGCCTGGTGCAGGCGGCGGCGATTGCTTTGTATTATCTTCTCGCGCCCCGCAGCATGGATTTTCAATGGTTCTTCTCGCTGGTTTACATGGCGGGACTGGTTCTTTTCGGCGGGTTCGGTCTGGTGAAATACCTGCGTAAAAAGGACGATGCACCCTTTAAAAAGAGCAAGGTGATCGGCAGGGCGCTTCTCAAGTCGTTCCTCTGGCTCTTTGTCATGATTCCGCTCATGATTTTCCCGCCCTACCGTGAGCCTGCCACATCCGGCGCTTACAAGACGATCGAGAGCAAGGTGTACACCTGGACCGACGAAAGCCGTGTCGAAACGCTGGACGAATCGGGTGACAAGCGAAATGTGACGGTGACCTTCTATTATACCGACGAAGCGGAAGGCAAATGCCCGCTGGTAATCTTCTCCCATGGCGCGTTCGGTTTTGAAAAATCCAACTACTCTTCCTATGCGGAACTGGTTTCCAACGGCTATGTCGTTTGCAGCATCAGCCACACCTATCATGCCTTCTTCACCGAAGAAGCCGACGGTACGACCAAAATCGTCAATTCCCGGTTTATCCAGGACGCGGTGGATCTGAGCAACGGCAAGATGGACGATGAAGCGGACAAGAAGTACGCTGTCGAAAAAGAATGGATGAATGTCCGTCTGGGCGACGCCAATTTTGTGTTGGATACCATTATCAAAGAAGCCGCTGACGGTTCCGACGAATTTTTCAAAAAGCTCGACCTCGCTCACATCGGTTATTTCGGCCATTCCATGGGCGGCGCGACCGCTGAGGCGATGGGCAGACAGCGCGAGGAAATCGACGCGGTCGTCGTGCTGGACGGTACCTTCCTCGGAGAATACAACGGCGTGAGCAACGGCAAGGAAACCTACGGCGACGAAGAATACCCCAAGCCGATTCTGAACATGATGTCGGAAATTCACGGCAAGGCGAATGTCCCCGGTTATGTCAATCATGACGTGATGGACAACGCCAAAATCGGCAAGAACGTCGTGATTAAAGGTACGGCCCACATGAATTTCACCGATCTGCCCCTCTTCTCACCTGCTCTTTCCAATATGCTCGGCACAGGCGAACGCGACAGCCGCGAATGCATCGAAATCGTCAATTCGTCGGTGCGCGAATGGTTCGACTGCTATCTCAAAGAAGACGGCAGACGCACACCCTCTATCAAGAGTGAGTATTAATGCGGAGGGCTTCATAAAACCATCCGCTATGAAACGGAGAGGAGGAATCCGCCACGAAAACGGTGATTCAGAATGTCGGGGAACGCTCGCAGGAGCAGGTAACCATTGAATGCGTGGAGGTCACGCAGGAAATCGAAAATCTGCGCGCCTATGCCGAAAGCGTCGGAGACAGCGTTGTCGGCGTGGTGGACGGCGCAACCGTCAATCTGCCGCTGAAAGACATCCTTTATTTTGAGGCCGTCGATGAAAAGGTGTTTGCCTACCTTGAAAAAGACGTGGCGCAGGTGCGGGGGCGGCTGTATGAATATGAGGAACGGCTGGCGGAAAAGGGATTTGTGCGTGTTTCCAAATCGGTGCTGCTGCATCTGAGCAAGGTCAGCAGCATCCGACCGGAACTCAGCCGCAGACTCATCGCGGAGATGACCAACGGCGAACAGGTACTGATTTCCCGACAGTACGTCAAGCCGCTGAAGGAGATCCTGTTGGGAGGTAAGATCAATGAAATGTAAGGATTTTTTTGTCAAAAAAGTGGTGCCGTATTATTTCATGATCGTCACGTTTATCAATCTCGGTATGCTGGCGGCGGGCGCTTTGTTCTTCCGGTATGAAAAATTCGACTTCCGGTCGTTTGCCGTGCCGCCTGTGATGGGAGCGGTGGGATGCGTTCCGTTTCTCTTTGACTACGCGGCGCAGAACAAAAAGCTCTCCTACCTGGGTTCCGTACTGCTCAATCTGCTGGAGTTTGCGGCGCTGGAGTTTTGCGTGATGACAGTGGCGTTTCTCGTGGGCATTATCAAAACCTTTTTTATCGGCGCGGTTCTGTTTTGCATGGTGGCTGTGATTTTTGCGGCAGTCGGCGCCATTCAGTACTGGCAGGACAGACAGCTTTGTCTGCGGATGAACTCCGCGCTGCGTGCGTGGGGCGGCAATGACGTGGCGGAGGATCGCGGCAGCCGTCCGTAAACGAGTAAACAATCATCAAAATAGAGCCTGTACAGGTGGGAAGAATGCGCTGTCATGTTTCTTCCCGCGTGTACGGGCTTTTTTGTGCGGGGCGGTTTACACGCCGTTTATATAAGTATGTCATAATAACGCTTAGGCACTGTTCAAAAATAATCTGAACAATCTGACTTGTCTTTTTCGGCTCTGACTTCGTTGTCAAAGCTTGGAATACACCAAGTATTCCTGCGCTT
>CACWOA010000125.1 GCA_902762395.1 uncultured Ruminococcus sp. | reverse complement strand
AAAAAAACCGCTCCGCCGACTCAGGTGGTGCCAGAAGCCGGGGGAGCGCAATCTTTGTGTGGAGCCGTATGTAACAGCTCTGCGTGAATTATATCACGTCGAGTGAAATTTGTCAACATTTTTTGAAAAAATTTCCCCTATCTGTCCATCGCCAAACAGTCAGATAGAGGAAAACAGAGTAACCACACCAAGGGCGTAGTCTGTCATTATGATAGCATATTTCTTCCTTGGTGTCAAATAAAAATGAGGCATGAGGGAGGTTTTTTTATGAAAACAGCAGCCGCCTATATCCGCGTATCGACCGACGACCAGATCGAGTATTCCCCCGACAGCCAGCTCAAAGCGCTGCGCGACTACGCCAAGCGCAGCGACATGATTTTGCCGGAGGAATTTATCTACATCGACGAAGGCATCAGCGGCAGAACTACCGCTAAGCGTCCGGCGTTCAACCGCATGATCGGCACGGCGAAAGCCAAGCCGAAGCCCTTCGACGTGATTTTGCTGTGGAAATTCAGCCGTTTTGCCCGCAACCGCGAGGACGCCATCGTTTACAAATCCATGCTCCGTAAACAGCTCGGCATAGAGGTCATTTCCATATCCGAGAATGTCGGGGATGATAAAATGTCCGTCCTCATCGAAGCGATGATCGAGGCGATGGACGAATATTACTCCATCAATCTCGCGGAGGAAGTCAAGCGCGGCATGATCGAAAAGGTATCGCGCGGCGAACCGGTTTCCATTCCCGCCTTCGGCTACGACATCAAAGACAAGAATTATGTACCTAACCCCGAAACCGCCCCCATTGTGGTCAGCATCTTCGATGACTTTCTGAACGGCTGCGGTACGCGGGAAATCGCGGGGCGACTCAATGCCCTTGCCATCCGCACATCGCGCGGGGGACTGTGGGAAAACCGTACAGTGGAATATATCCTGCGCAATCCGGTGTATATCGGGAAAATCCGATGGAATCCCGCCGGACGCACGCGCCGCGATTACGATCAACCGTCTGTCATGCTTATTGACGGACATCATGAACCCATCATTAATCAGGGCACATTCAACGCGGCGCAGGAAAAGCTTGACGAAATCAAGGCGCTCTACGGCAGATCGACCGCCAAGCAGAACCACCCCGCCGCCCCCTTTATGCTGTACGGTCTGGTACAGTGCAGCAACTGCGGCGCCACCCTCACCCGTTCACAGGGAGAAGCGGTGCAGTGCTACCGATATGCTCACGGTAAGTGCAGCGTGTCCCACCACATCAGCCTCAAGAAATTAAATCCTCTTGTGCTGGCGACATTGGAAGGCACTCTGAACGGCACCATTCCCCCGGTGTATTCCCAACGGGGACAGGAGACGGATGCCGCTCAAAAGAGGGCGGTTGATCTGTTAGCCGCGGAGCGCCGTAAGCTGGAGCGCGTCAAGGCAGCCTACGAGGCCGGTATAGACACGCTGGAAGAATACAGGGAAAACAAGCGTAAGATCACGGAAAAAATCAAATTGCTCGAAGCCGAACAGCCTCTCCCGAAAAAACGTCCCCCGCTCCGGCAGCACCTCGACATAATCCCGAAGCTGTACAATCCGGATTTACCCGCGGAAGAAAAAAACGCCCTTCTCCGTGGGATCATAGATTATATCGTTTTCAACCGGGCAGACAGCTCGGTCGAAATTTTTTTGAGATAAAACCATAACTTTTACTGTAAGGAGGACCCGACGGGGAACTCGGCGCGTCGATGCGTTATCTCAGCCAGCGCTATGCCATGCCGTACCCCGAACTCAAAGCGATATTGACCGATATAGGCTCCGAGTCCCCTTGATTTGCCATTTTTTCATTTTTCTCCTCATTATCGTTATTATCTCCGTTATTTTCTTCCTTTTCTCTGTTGTATTTCTCGATTTCCGCCTTTCCCTGCAGGATTCTCGCCTGCCATTTTTCGGGAACGCATTTCAGATGAACGTCAATCGTCCGGTCGGCGTGAACCACGATTTTGTCAACGATGTTACGATAGAAACTATCGTCCCATTCCTCACCGGCAGAGAGGGAATGAATGTAGCCGCTGATATCCTCCATGAGTTTAGTCTTGTCCGCCAGCAATTGTGCGCGGGCTTTTTCTTTTGCCAGTTTTTCCTGAAGGGTGAGCTGCTCTTCATTGAGCCGCTGAATTCCTTTCTTGTACTCCGCCGTTTCGATATCGCCCGACAGACACATATCCAGCAGCTTTTGCTTTTTGCCCTCGATCTTTTGCAGTTCGCTCTCGAAGTAATCGACGTTACCCTTCTCCGAACAGGATTGCAACACGTCGCTCACCGTGCCGAGAACGCTTTCTAGCAGGCTTTCCCTGTCCCGCATGACCTGCCCGACCACATATTGCAGAATGTCGCGGATGTCGCGGTCGTGAAGGTTGCAGCAGCCGCAGCCTACTTCATCGCCGTTTCCGAGGACGCGCTTTTTGCCGCCTTCCCGCTGTCTTCTGATACACCGCCAGACTTCGTAGGGCGAACCGTTGCCCGCCGTGCGCTGGATATGGACGAAGGTGGAACCGCATTCCCCGCAGATGATTTTGCCCGACATCGCGTAGCGGTTGGCAAAGCCGTTTTTGGATGCGTGAAGTTCGTGCCGCCTTTCGATCTCCCGCTGTGTCGCTTCGAAGATCTCTCTGGAAATGATCGGCTCGTGGTGGTCGCGGATGGTGACAAATTCCATTTCGCCGCGGTTGTACTTCTTGCCGTGGGTGAGATAATCAGGGGTGAAGGTCTTTTGCTGCACCAGATCGCCGCAGTATTTTTCGTTCTTCAATATGCGGAGAATGACGGTGTACGACCATTCCTTCATGTAGGTGGAAGTGCGGATGCCCGCTTCACGCAGCTCGTGGGCGATGACGTGGGTTCCCTTGCCCTCGTCAAGGTACTTGTGGAAGATCAGCCGCACGATTTCCGCGCCTTCTTCGTTGATGTGAAGCTCGCCGTTCCGCACGTCGTAGCCCAGCATATCCCGCCCGAAGACGACGCCCTGTTCCATGCGGCGGCGGTGTCCCCATTTGACGCGCTCGGACGTGCGGCGGCTTTCCTCCTGCGCGATGGAGGACATGATGGTGAGCCGCAATTCCGAGTCCGCGTCGAGGGTATTGATATTGTCGTTCATGAAAATCACGCCGATTCCCATTGCCTTGAGCTGACGTGTGTAGCCGATGCTGTCCAGCACGTTGCGGGCGAAGCGGGAGATCTCCTTGGTCAGAATAAGGTCGAATTTGTGTTCCTTCGCGTCCTCAATCATGCGGTTGAAGGCGGCGCGTTTCTTCGTTCCGGTGCCGCTCACGCCCTCGTCCACATAGATTTCGTGAAGCTCCCACAGCGGGTTGCGGCGGATGTACTCGTTGAAATACCGCTGCTGGCTTTCCAGCGAATTGGCCTGGTCGAGATTGTCGGTGGACACGCGGCAATAGGCGGCTACCCGCTTGATCTGATTGTCGAATGAGTTGGTCAATTTTGATTGGCTCCTTTCATTGTTAGGTTTTTTCAAGAGCAATTATATCCAAAGATTTGATAATAGCTACCCCTAAATCGAAATTTCTTTAAAAAAGATTTTTTGATTTTTTTAAAGAAATCAGGGTGACGGAGTGTTTTATAAAAATCTCCGCACCCTGATTTCAGATTTTGGCGACGCACAGCTCATACTGGGCGCGGGTAATATAACCCTTCTCCAGAAGAGCCAGAAACAGCACCTTTTTGATTTCGTTTTCAAATTCCGTATTCCTGTTTTCATGGACGGATTCCTTTTGCACGGCTGCCGGTTTTGGACTTTCAAAGATGATTTGCGTTTTCATCCCGATCGCCTCATCATAAGGCTATGCCGCGCTCACTTCCGTTATGAATGGATCGTCATTCCCCCTTGGTCACACTGGATTTTTGGGCTGTCAGAAAAAAATTGCATGAAGCAAAAACCTCCCGCTGCTGTATTTGGAAAAATACCGGTATTTCCGATAATAAGCATACAGCACGGGAGGGAATTTTTCAATAAAATCTGGGAAGAGACTCTATTTTCGGAGGAAGATTCTCTATTTTTTTCGATTTCCCTATTGACAAAATTAAATTCTCATGTTACTATATATCAAAATGATATATCTGTTTGATATATCGGTATGTTTTATCTGAGAGGAAGTTTTACACCATGAGACAGAAAGTCAGAAAGACCTTGATTTTTATTTCGTTCCTGCTGTTTCCCGTGACGATGTGGTATTTTTCTCCGTATCTGATCATTCAGGGAATGTCGGAGCATATTCTGAACGGCAGTTTCTTTGTGTTCGTGTCCATGCTGGTGCTTTCGGTTTTTTTCGGCAGAATATGGTGCGGATGGCTGTGTCCGGCGGGTGGATTGCAGGAATGCGCTGCCGCCACCAATGACAAGCCTGCCAAGGGAGGATGGCGCAACGGTATTAAATATGGTATCTGGACGGTGTGGATAGCCGCTGTGGTCGCAACATACATAATGGCAAAAGGCGATGTGAAAGCCGATTTCTTCTATATGACCAATCACGGCATTTCAATCGCGGATATCTCCAATTATATAATCTATTACGGCGTGCTGTTTATTTTAGTGCTGCCCTCGATGATACACGGCAGAAGAGCTGCTTGTCATTACATCTGCTGGATGGCTCCGTTCATGCAGATCGGCAGTGCCATCGGCAGACTGCTGCGTATTCCTCAGCCGCATATTGAATCGGATAAGGAAAAATGCGTTTCATGCGGCAAATGCAATACCGTGTGTCCGATGGGGCTTGACGTCAGAGAGATGGTCAGTTCCGGCAAGAACGCACGCTGTGCCGAATGCGTTCAGTGCGGTGCGTGTGTGGACGCCTGTCCAAAGGACGTTCTCAGATATCAACTGACCTGGAAGAAAAAGGAGAAAAAGGAGAAAGTTGATGGCTAAAGACAGAAAAATAGATATGGTGATACTCGGTCTGCTTTCACACGAAAGCCTTACGGGATATGATATTAAAAAACGAATTGACGGCGCGATCCGTTTTTTCTGGAAAGGCAGCTACGGAAGCATCTATCCGGCTCTCGCCGCTATGGAAACCGAGGGACTTGTCACAAGGGTGGCGGAAACCGACAGCGATGGCGGTTCCGGCGGCAGAGAGAAAACCGCATACGCTGTCACAGACAACGGCAGACAGGTTCTTTTGCGCTGGCTGAATGACGGAAAAGCCTCCAATGACATGAAATACGAAACCCTGCTCAAGCTGTTTTTCGGCGGCTCGGCGGATATTGCAACCTCCATTGACAATATACGGCGGTTTGAAGCCGAAATACGGGACGAGCTGCGTTTATTACACGTCTATAAGGATAACCTGTCCGGCACTATCGGAGATAAGGAACATCTGCATTATTATCTGACGGTAACCTTCGGTATAGAAACCTACGAGGCCTATTTGCGTTGGTGTGCCGAGGCAATCCAAACGCTTACAGACGCGGAGAGGCAATGAGTTGCGTTTTGGGAAATATGACGCGGCCGTGCTGTTTTCGGGTTTGGAATTGACATCCGCTTTCGCGCATGATACAATGAAGTGGAACATGATAAAATGCTTCCGCAGGGAGGGATTGACTGAAATGAACCGTGAGGAAAACACAAAAGTCCGCAAAGGCGGCAGGAAGGCACGGAATGAATCCGGGCTTGCAAAACCATTCAGTGTATTGAAAAGGATTGGATTCATCATGTTGATTGCGGTTGGTGTGCTGCTCGGTATTTTCATTATTTTGCTTGGTGTGCTGGGCGTTTGCCGCATGGTCAACGGCAGTCATTACCGGATTGATACGCCGGACGGCATTCAGGAGGACGCTTATGTGGAAATAGGCGGAATCGAGCAGTTTATGCAGATCAGGGGCGATGACCTAAACAACCCCGTCGTTCTGTGGCTGCACGGCGGTCCCGGCTTCCCGCTGACCTATATGAACTGGTATTATCAGGGAGAACTTGAAAAGGATTATACCGTCGCCTGTCTGGAACAGCGCGGATGCGGCAGGACGTACTATAAAAATGATAAAAATAACAAAGCCGCCAACGCTTCTCCCGATGAATTGCTGTCGGATATTCACGAAGCGGTCGAGTATCTGAAAAAGCGGTTCCACAAGGACAAGGTCATCCTCATGGCGCAATCGTGGGGAACCGTGATCGGCATGAAATACACCGAGCAGCACCCCGAGAATGTCGCGGCTTATGTCGGCGTCGGTCAGGTTACGCAGTTTGCGAAGGGCAAATTATATTCTGCGCAGAAAGCCGCCGATCTGGCGGAGCGTCAGGGAAACACCCGTGACGCGGAGAGGCTCAGAGAACTCGCGGCGGCTTTTGAGAAGGTAACAGACATCGAGAACGTCAGCATCAAAGACCTCGAAGAAATGATACTCACCTCCGGCAAGTATTTAAAATCGGAGGGAGAAATGTCCGGCATGAAGCAGATGACAACCGCTCTGACGTCACCGCATTTTAATCTGAATGACGCCAGATGGTTCCTCTTCGCGTCTGACACGAAGAATATCATTGCTTCGCAGACAGAGCTGATCGACTATATGTACTTCGGCTTTGATCTGAATGAAATCAGGCTGCCCGAAAATGTCCCGGTGCTGTTTGTGCAGGGGGATTGTGACTACATTACGCCTACCGACATGGTAAAGGCATATTGCGCAAGCGCAAATTCCGATACTGTCAGGATGGTGACAATCCCGGACGCGGGACATACGCCCTTTCTTGACAATCCCGCCGCGTTCTGCGAGACGGTGAAGGGCACAGCTTTTGCGGAAGAAAATGAGTGATATGAAGCAGCTCAAGCATTATATTGACACTGTAAAGGATTGATTCAATTGAGAATATTCGCGTTGGAACTCGACAATGACATAAAAGGCATCGAGCGGAGAGACAGCTATATCGAAGAACTGATCGGCAGGCTGCCGGAGCCGGAACTGGTGGTGCTGCCGGAACTGTCGCGGTGCAGCTACATGGCAAGTCAGGCAATGTGGAAATATGCCGACGATCGCAGCAGGGAGACCTCCGCGTGGGCGGTGCGTGTGGCGAAGAAGTATCATACCTTCATCGGCGCAGGCTACCTCGACAGGGAAGACGGGCATTACTACAACCGCTATCTGATTGCCGAACCGGACGGCGTGTGCGGCGTTATCTCCAAATCCGAGGGCGAATCCGCCGTATTCAGACAGGGAGATTTCGGCAGCGTCATTTCCACGCCATTCGGCAAGGTGGGCGTGGCGATCTGCTATGATTCAAGGCGCAAGCATTTTTATGAAAACGTCAGGGACGAGGAACTGTCGCTGATCCTGTTTCCTCACGGCGCTCCCGCTGACCCGACCAAACCGGAAGCCGAACACGCCGAAAACGACAAACGATGCCAGATGTACGTCGATGCGTTCGGCGTGCCGGTGGTTTACGTCAACAGCGTCGGCAGTCTGGAATATATGCCGGGAATGATGGGTTCGATGATGAAAAAACACGGCTTCAGAATGAATGGAATGAGTAAAATCTACGCCGGAGACGCCATTCCGATCAACGCCGGAATATCCGAGGCAATCGGCGCGGAGATTGCGATTGCGCCTCACAGACGTGTGAAGGAAATCAAATTCCACGGCGAGGATATTCTGCCGGGCAACTGGCTTTTCAAGCATTTGATTCTGAAGCCCGATACAAAAGCCGGCATAAGATCGTATGAAGCCAATCGCCCGATGGAGAACAAATCATAGACAAAATCGCCGCCTTCTTCCCATACATCGGGTTGAAGGCGGCGGTTTGTTTTGCTTTCACTTCATCACGTCGATCATCAGCTTCACGCCCAGCCGGAAGCCGATGACGAACATTTCCCGTTCTGACACCGAGGAGATATCCGTCACACATTCCGTGAACTTTTCAAATTCCGGTGTGGCTGTCATGAAAAACAAATCCTTAATCATTTATTCATTAATTTCAATGCTGCCTCATAGTTATCCAAAGCATTAATAATATCATTCGGATTCCATGTATATGCTTTACAAATGCTATCAGGATTTAAAAAACGATAGAAATCCTTAAAAATATTAGATTGCTGAACACGCCACCCCCTAAGAGTGAAAATATCAGTAAATGCTCCTGGTATTTGTATCAATGGTTTTACTTCCCAATGATACCAACTGAAGTTCGTTGTTTTTATAAATTGTTCGATTTCTCTACCTCTTGAAAACATATTTGTCATTTTTGTTCTAATACATGCGTTGATTTTTACATAATCGTTTTTCATCATATAAATATCTTCTCCTATTAATTCTTTTTTTGCATCAACATACCCTGTAATCATTTTTGCTTGAATCGCTCGTTGGGAAAAGTCTAAATCGGGCAAAACAACTTTCGAAATACTATCATCCAGCGGCTCCAAAGGAGAAATCACAAAAAGCTCTGCATCTTTGCACAATTGACGGATATCCGAAATTTTTAATGAATTTGTTTTGTTGTACCCGAAGTTTTCATCCAAAGAGAGTAACAGAATATTTCGACATCCGACTTTATACAAGCTTTCAATCGGCATATTACCCAGCTTCGTCCAACCGCCATCGTGGTAAAAATGTCCATCAATTTTAACAGGTTCATAAAATCCCGGCATTGCTGAAGTTGCCAGTAAAACATCTATCTGTTCTTCTTTTGATAGGTCGTTGATTCTTTTACTGACAACTTGATCGGTTTGCGTATCATGAATGTTACAATAAACGTCAATACCACAGTATTTCAGTTTTTGCAGATCCAAGTGGTTTAATATTCTGCGGAGACCGCCCCGGGAAAATAAGCTTTTTCCTTTGTTGCCAAAACCAGTAAAAGCCGTATCTTCACGAACAGAATTCCATATTTCTTTTGCCCTGTTCAAATCTCCCAATGCAAAAAGAACGGCATTCAATCCACCGATAGATGTACCGGAAACCGTTCGGATTGATCTTGTCAATCCCAAGTCTTCCAACGCCGCCCATGCACCAATCTGAAATGCGCCTTTTGCACAACCTCCGCAAAAAGCAATAGAGTCAAAATGATGTGTGCAACCTAATAATGGCATATAAAGAACACCTCTGGAAATGATATATTATTTCCTTTTACATTGTAACGTATTACATAAATGATGTCAACTGTATTGATGGAAGAATAATAGAAAAAGTGGGTGTGGGCTTCCGCCCGCAAGGTGCATCGACGGGCAAAGGCGACCAGCCAAAGACCTGCCGGATGCGTAGCTTGCTCTCTCCCCAAAGGAGAGAATTTTTGATAAACTCTACCCTTATCGCTTTGAGGTGGAATAATTGCTTTCCAAAAAATCGCCCTGTGTGGCGTTTTAATAATCTGCGGGTACTTTTCCGCCAAACGAAAAATTATCGCCTAAATCGCCCGACAGGGGCTTTTCCGGGGGAGCAGACAGGCTCCTAAGCGTGACAGTAACTTTTGGCGTGACAGAAGAACCGGACGCTGAATTTTTACTGACACGCCCCGTAGATCAAGTATTGAAGGGGCTTGAGAGGCTTTTGACAGGTGGCAGCGCGACGGTAGTGACGGCAATATTTTTACTGTCACTACTGTCACGCTCTGCGGTTTCAACCGTTTGCAGGATGATTTTTCGCCCGCGATGTGTGCGCTTGTACTCAAATTTAATCCCCTGTTTTTCAAGCTCGTAACCGTTGAGAATTAATTCTCTCGTGACGCGGTTAGGATAAAACACTTCGTCGCAGATACTTTTTAACGCTTCAATCAGTTCGGAAGCCGTCCCGATGAAGAAATGATTTCTCTGCCACTGTCGAACTGCAATTCGATTCCACGGTTTTCAATGTCCCTGCCGATGCAGTGCAGCACCGCCTTGCGGCTGCCTCTTTTCGACTCCAGCAGTACCATGCTCCCGTCCACACAGCCGCTGAGTCCTGTGCTGCCTGAGATCATATTGAACGGATCATCGTCACTGCTCTTGCGGGTGTGATGCACCAGCACAATAGCAATCTGTAAACTGTCCGCCAGATTTTTCAGCGAGGTCAGTTCCTTGTAATCGGAAACATAACCTATCTCTTCACTGCTGCGAACCATTTGGAGTGTGTCAATGAAAACAAGCCTGAGATTTTCGTGCTGCTTTTTGAAACACTCGATCTGTTCCTCCAGCCCGCTCCCGATTGACTCGGCGATAACCGCGAAATAAAGTTCGTCCGTAGGCTCGTCGGTGATCTGATACAGGCGATTCTGAATGCGCGTGAAGTTGTCCTCCAGACAAAGATAGAGCGCCGTCCCCCTCTTAGTTGACTGACCCAGAACGGGTTCTCCCTTTGCAACGCTCAGGCAAATGTCAAGCGACAGCCACGATTTTCCTATCTTCGGTGCGCCCGCCAGAATGTAAAGTCCCTGCGCGATCAGACAATCGACGGCAAATTCAATCGGCTTGTAGACCGTCGTCATGATTTCTTCGCAGGATTTTGTTTCAAGTTCCTTTTTGATAATGTTTTCCTCTCATTCTTTGAAGTAATATTTTGGTTTTGAAAATCAATGCCGGCCATTCATTCTCTGATAATATGATAATATTTCCCATAAAAACAGTCAACAAATTCGCCGAAAAACTCTATTTTCAGAGCCAGATTCTCTATTTTTCAATTTTCAATTTTTTTACATACACACAATATTTGTTTACATTTTCCCGATTGACACGCCCGAAAAAGTGATATAAAATAACATCAGACAACTCCGCAGGGAACGGAGAAAATACAATAGATTTGTCAACAGGCGTATTTCAGAACCACAAGGATATAAAAGCCGATCAACAGTAACGTGATATTTTTTTCGTGTTAAGAAAGTTATCGGCATTGATAAGAAATAAAGAATCTGTAAAAAATAAGCCGCTTACATAATGGACAAATCGCCTTTTAAAACTGAGCCTGACGGTTCGGCTTGTTTAAGTGCGGTTGCATTATGCAAGCGGCTGTTTTGTTTTCATTTTCAATGGAAGGGTACAAGTCAGCCGCACGAAAAAAGAAAGGGTGAGACTGATATGAATGATATTATGGATTTGAGTCCAAGTGAACGGGACGAGCTTCTAAACGAGCGACCGTTATTTGAATTTACCGCCGTTCTGACCGATGACCGGATAGAAACAGAGTACGGCAATTACCGCTACGGAGAACTGTTGGGGGGATTTCTGACATTTGATTCCTACGAATACGCGCAGGCTTATTTTGACATGAGCGACGCGTATTATGAAGATCGTCAGGAGGATTATCAGGCAGCGGAACAGCGGGCGGAAGAACAGCTGTTCCGGATGCCGCTGTATCGTGATATGACCGAACGTCGGTCAGAGCTTTCCGACCGACGCAGGCGTGACCCATACGCCAACCGAAAAATACACGAATCCATGTATGTGACACAGATGATCCTGTTGAATTATCGCGGGATATTGATTGAAAGCGTAATCGAAGCCGACGAAGACAACACCGGCAAGGAGAAAATGTACAGTCAATTGCTCAGCCGCTTCGGGGACAATGCTTTCGACGATCATTTCCACGAGCCCTTCACGGCTTCAACCAAAACAGAATATAGGATCAGACAGTGTGACGACGGGATATTCCGGCATTGCCGCAGGATGCAATTTCGTTCCCTGTTGGATTTTCTCTATATCGATCTCTACGAATCCATTGTAAGGAAATCCTATCCCAAGCCCTGCAAGCTGTGCCATAGCATCTTCTGGGAAGAAATGGGAGCAGCTTATGAGTATTGCAGCAACATCGCGCCGGGCGAGACAGTGAAAACCTGCCGCGAGGTAGGCGCAAAAAAGGGATTCAAAACCAAGCTGAAAAACAATCCGATATGGATGCTCTATGACCGCGCCTACAAGAAATTTTACGCCCGAAGAATCAAGCGCACCATGACGGAGAACGCGTTCGCTCAATGGCTGTATAATGCCCAAGAACTCCGCGACAAAGCCCTGAAAACCGGCATCGGCAATATCGACATAGAGGAATACCGGCGAAAACT
>CACWOA010000124.1 GCA_902762395.1 uncultured Ruminococcus sp. | reverse complement strand
AAGACAGGACTGGGGCGAATACGGGGAGGTTCCCTATACGAATTCGCCCGACTGCCTTCTCAATCGAGGCTCGTTCCGCTCGTTCGGCTACGCCTCACTCGTGGGGCGCTGCCCCACTCCCCGCTGGTGGCGCCGCCGAGATGAATGCTTGTCATTCATCGGCAGACCCCTGCCAGGAGGAACAAGTTCCCCCTGGACTCCCACGCTCGCATTCGCTCGCTAATTGCGCTTCGCTTTTTCTTCTTTTTTCTCTCCACTTCCCACTCCCCACTAAATTCTCATTTAACGGAGAAAACCCAGCTTTAAAACAAGCATAAACTCCCCGTATTTCTGCGATATTTTATCTTTTACAATCGGCTAAACCACCATCACCAAAGGAGACATAGTTATGATAGCTATCGGCTGTGATCACGGCGGATTCGCCCTGAAACAGGAAATCATCAAATATTTAAACGACAACCACATCGCCTTCAAGGACTTCGGCACCGACTCGGAGGCTTCGGTCAACTACGCGCCCATCGCGGCGGCCGTGGGACGCAGCGTGGCGGGCGGCGAGTGTGAAAAAGGCATCCTCATCTGCGGCACCGGCATCGGTATGTCCATGGCGGTCAACAAGGTCAAGGGCATCCGTGCCGCCTGCTGTTCCGACCATTTCAGCGCAAAATATACCCGCCTGCACAATGACGCCAATGTCCTCTGTATGGGCGGCAGGGTCATCGGTCCCGGCGTGGCCGTGGAGCTGGCAGACCTCTTCCTCCACACCGAATTTGAGGGCGGCAGACACGCCGCCAGAATCGCGCAGATCGCCGCCATTGAAAACGGAGAACTTTGACGCAGCGTGGAATGTGAAGGGTGAAATGTGAAGTGAAAAGCATACAGCCGACTATGCGGCTTGCCTGTGAAAGTGATTTCGGGCAGTTGGCCGAAATGAAGTGGATTCACGGCGCGGAGGACGACTTCGATTACGGGGAACACAATCTGGACGGCGCAGACAAAGCGGCATTCCTCGCGGAATTCACCGAATTTCTGCGCGCCGACAGTCATTACCGTATCTATGTGGCGGACGACGGCGGCATGATCGCGTCGGCCATGTTCGTCTGTCTGATACCCAAAATTCCCAAGCCCAACGGTCACGCTAAATACATTGCCTATCTTACCAATGTATTCACCCGCGCGGAATACCGCAACCGGGGTATCGGCACACGGCTTCTGACTTTCATCAAAGACGACCTCACCGCATGCCATTGCGAATTGCTTTTCGCATGGCCGAGCGACAATTCGGTGAATTGGTACGCTCGTAATGGATTTTCTGCCGAAAACGAAATCTTCGAGTGTCCCTTAACAGAGGAATAACCCATCATAAATCCGCCGATTTCTCGAAATCTGAGCAGAAACGGCGGATTATATTATTTTACCATTTGGAGGCTCCAATGAAAAAAATCGCAAAATTTGAAAAGGTATCTGAGGAAATCTTTGCCGAGGCGTGGAGCGACCGGTTCGGCAGCAAAGAGGGCGCGGCGGAGGCTTTGAAGCGCATTCCCCTCCCCCGCCGCGCGACTTCCGGTTCTGCCGGATACGACTTTGCCCTGCCCTGCGATCTCACGCTGCTTCCCGGGGAAACCGCCAAAATTCCCACCGGCATTCGTGCGCGTATCGCGGAAGGCTGGGTACTGATGATCTATCCCCGCAGCGGACTGGGATTCAAATACCGCCTACAGCTCAACAACACCGTCGGCGTGATCGACAGCGACTACTACCATTCCTCCAACGAGGGGCATATTTTCATCAAGATCACCAACGACTCCAACGAGGACAAAATTCTCTCCTTACGCGCGGGCGACAGCTTTGCGCAGGGAGTTTTCACCCCCTTCGGCATTGTGGAGGACGACGACGCTGACGGCATCCGCGACGGCGGCCTCGGCAGCACGAGCGCGAAATAAAGGGAGTCCTGCCATGAACATGACCAAACTTTCTATCAGCTACACTGACGCAGCGGACAGAGATGCGCTGTATCTGTCGAAGAATGAAATCACATCGGACGTCATCCATGCCATGCTGAACGATTTGGAAACCGACGTCGCCATATTGGAAATTGACTATGATGATAACAGTCTGTCAGTGGAATTCGACAAGCAACGCGACGCCTTCATCGGCTGGTACAATGTATTTGAGGACGAATTTTACTTTCTCGATAACGGCAGCGGCGGCACCGAATGCGTTGATCTGCTGGTGAATGTATGCCCCGAAGAGCGCATGATGTGCTATGCCATGGACGATATCAAGGCAATTGTCTCCCATTTTTGCGAGACAGGTCAGCTCCATCCCGCATTCACATGGATACTCGACAATGAAATATGAAGTTATGCTAACCGGTTGAACTGATTTTTACATCAAATACCGACCGAACCCCACGCATGACGCGGCAAACACCACGCAGGACAACCCGGCTGCCCCCAGATAAAACAAACTCATCTTGACGGTATGCAGCACAAGCCCCTTGGTCAATCCCGTATGGCCCTGTTCAAAGGAATGCCGCATACCGAGGGCGTATTCTCCCCCATATACGGCGATCAGCGCATTGACGACCCCATAAGGCAGCATGACCAGCGCGGCAAAGCAGATGCCCCTTGTCCCCTCCGCCTGCATCACGGCGCAGAGCAGTGACCCCAGCCCCATGCCGCGCAGACACACAGCGGGACAAATCAGCAGCCGCGTCAGACGAAAAGGCGCACACAGCAGCATCGCCGCGGCAAAGGTCAGCGTCACCGGGGCGACATAGCCGAATGCCGACAGAAAATTCACACAATATCCTGCAATCACCCCGTTCCATTCCCCCCCGCCATAAATGGCGCGTGAAAAGCTGCCGAGGGCTACCCCCATCATCAGGCTGACAAACAGCAGCATTTTATACCGATCCTCTCTGACCGCTAAGACAAGCTGCGACAGCATCGTCCCCGACGGGTTCGGCGCTTCCTGTTTGCTTTCTTCCCGGTTTTCCGCATATGCCACGTTTCTTCTCCCCTGTCGTGTTTATATTTTTCCTGTGGTACTACCATATGCGGACTTCCGCCAAAAAAGAAGCAGGACAGACAAAAATCAACTGCCGCACCTTTGTGGATGAAAAGGTGCGGCAGTTGACTTTTTGAAGGAAGTTTTATGAACAGAAAAGGAAAAGTCTGATGAAAAATGAAAATAATAAAAATGACAAAACCTTACTTGTCTTCGGGAATCAGCAGACCGTAATCCCCGTCGCGGCGACGATACACCACATTGATCTGACCGCTCTCGACATTGCGGAACATGAAGAACTTATGCCCGAGCATATTCATCTGAAGGACAGCCTCGTCCACATCCATCGCAAAAACCGGGAAGGTCTTGGTGCGCACGATCTGGAATTCCTCATCCTCTGCCGCTTCATCTTCGGGGTCGCCTCCGAGCGGCTCAAACGCCTCTGTCGGATTGACGTTCTTGACACGCTTGGCGAGCTTCTTTTTGTTGCGGCGAATCTGTGCCGACAGGCTGTCCACCACCAAATCAAGCGCCTCGTCGAGGTCAAGTCCCGTCTTTTCGGCGCGATAGATATAACCGTTGCTGCGGATGGTCACTTCGATGGTGTAGCGGTTGCGCTCCATCGTAACGGTCACAGTGGCGTCCGCCGATTCGTCAAAGAATTTATCGAACTTTTTAAACTTGCGATCCACTCGTTCCTTAAAGGAATCTCTCAGATTGATCTTTCTTCCGGTAATTGTCAGTTTCATAAATGTAACGGCTCCTTTCTCATGGATGAGAAATCATTCAGGGTACGGACTCACAGCGCCGTCCGGCGGACATTTCGGTCTGCCGATAGATGGCTTCTCCGTGTTCCGAATATATTATAACATAATTAACAAAAATATGTTGTATATTTTCTAAAATTTAATAAAAATTAACATTTGCCGCACATTCTCCCAATATATGAAAAATACGCAAAAAAGCCGTGGTACAGTCTTTCTGACCGCAACACGGCAGTTATTACGTTAAAACGAAAAATTATCACAGCTCCGCCGAAGCGTGGCGGGTTACATGACAGCCCACATTCACGGCGACCGGAAGCCCCGCGATATGTGTCGGCGCTGTCTCGATATTCACCGCCAGCGCAGTGATGCTGCCGCCGAAGCCCTGCGGTCCCACCCCCGTGGCATTGACGGCCGCCAGGGCGTCCGCCTCCATCGCGCAGTAAAATTCATCCGGCTGCGGCGTGTCCAGAGGGCGGCAGAGAGCCTTTTTGGCGAGAAGCGCACATCCCTCAAAATCGCTGCCGATGCCCACGCCCAGCACCATCGGCGGGCAGGGATTGCCGCCCGCGATTTTGGCCGTTTCCGCGATAAAATCAATAATGTCCTCCCGACCGAACGCAGGTGTGAACATTTTCAGGCGGCTCATATTCTCACTGCCGAAGCCCTTAGGCGCGACAGTGATTTTGACGCGGTCCCCTGCCACCAGCCGCGTGTGAATCACAGCAGGCGTGTTGTCTCCGGTATTGACCCGACGCAGCGGGTCGCCTACCACAGAGCAGCGCAGCAGTCCCTCGGTATAGCCCCTGTGTACACCTTCATTCACCGCGTCCTCGAGCAGTCCTCCCTCAATATGCACTTCCTGCCCGATTTCCAGAAACACTACCGCCATGCCGGTATCCTGGCAAACCGGAATATCCAGTTCCTTCGCCGCCTCGATATTGGCTTTCATATCCCCGAAAATCGACCGCCCCAGCGACGATGTTTCACATTGGGCGCAGCTTTCTATTCTGTCGGTCAGGTCGGCGGGAAGTACCTTGTTGGCACGGATGCAAAGCGCACGGACCGTATCGGAAACAGCCGAAACATGTATATTTCTCATATGGAAGATTCTCCTTTGACTGCACAAAAAGCGATTGCCGCCTTGCGATTTTTCGCCATGCCACAGCATGCTTCCAATCCGCGGTAATCGCCTGATGCAATTTTCCTATGTATTGTATGTGACGCTTTACGGCTCACCACTGGTTGCCGCCGTTGTTGCCGCCTTTGCGGCTGCGTCGGTTGTCCTTTTTCATGCCGGACACCTTTTCCTCGCTCGACGCCATAAATTTTGACAGCATATCGTCAAAGTTGTCGGAGGTGTTCTGTCTGCGGTTCCAGTCGAAGTTATCGGGACTGCCGGACGACCCCCTGCCGCTCTGACCGCCGCGCTGACGGTTATAGCCGCCGCCCTGACGGCGGTTGCCGGCGCTGCCGGGCGTGCGGGGCATGGCCTGCTTGATGGAAAGACTGATTTTGCCCCTCTCGTCAATGCCCAGAATCTTGACCTTGACCTCCTGCCCGACAGCAAGATGATCCTTGATCTCCTTCACATACACGGGTGCAACCTCAGAAATATGCACCATGCCGGATTTATTGTCACCGATATCCACAAACGCACCGTAATTGACAATACCCGTTACCTTGCCTTCGACAATCTGTCCAACCTCAAAAGCCATAATCCGAAATGATCCTCCTGCTGTATAATACAAATCTTCCGCTGCTCCGGTCTTAGGCACTGTTCAAAAATAATCTGAACAATCTGACTTGTCTTTTTCGGCTCTGACTTCGTTGTCAAAGCTTGGAATACACCAAGTATTCCTGCGCT
>CACWOA010000123.1:11093-11708 GCA_902762395.1 uncultured Ruminococcus sp. | reverse complement strand
TTCTGTTTTTTCCGTTTTTTCCGCACCTTCCGTATGCTTTGCGATATTCTCCTTCATTTTTTCCATGAATTCGGCTACCGACATATTGCCGTTGTAAGCCTCGCCGCCTTCGAGGGAAAACTCGATATTCTTGTGAATCGTACTCATAAAATTGTATTTGGAAATCACCTTGTCGCTGTAGTGGGCGGCAATCGGTCCGTAATACGCCGCAAAGGTCTGCGCGTCCATCCATTTGCTTCCCGCCACTTCGCGGAGATACGCCGTGTATTGGTCGGTATAATAACCCCCCTCAATCACCACCTGCCGCATAAGGGGATTTTCCTGGTTGTTGTCATAGCGGACATTGTAGTCATAATAGGGAGACACCTCCGTCAGACCGTTGCCGGGAGGATTCCACACGAAGGTAGCGCCCATCACGACCTCACAGTCATAAGGGATAAACACCGCTTTGCCGTCGCTTTGTCGGAAGTAAACATACAGATTGTTGTAATTGCAGCGCATATCGTCCTGATTGCCCATGGCAAAATTAATGGCGGAAAAAAGCGCCAGTTCGTCGGTATCCGCAACGCTGTCCAATTCCTCGCGGGTCACATGGGGGCGGTTGATGACCTCCAA
>CACWOA010000123.1:0-11032 GCA_902762395.1 uncultured Ruminococcus sp. | reverse complement strand
AGGTCGTAATTGTAATACTCCGCCTTGTTCTTACGGTTAATGCCGTAGGTGGTAATCGGCAGGAAGGTGGCGGGGGTCGCGTCGATGCCTCTCACCTTATAGAGATCGCCGCCCCAGTCCTCCTGCGGGAAGCAGCGGTGGATAAAATTCTCGTCTATCGGCTCAAAAAAGCGATAAATGCCCAGACGGCTGCCGCCCAGCGCCATCGTCGCCAGATGGCTGCGCTGCACGGGAATGCCGTAATCACGGAACACTTCATTGACATAGCCGTTGCGGACATAGGTGTTGTCCGCGTTGATATTCCATTTCAGCTCCATGGTTTTCAGGGTGGCAAAGGTGCGCTTTTGCCGCTGCTCACGTTCTTCCTCGCTGTCCCATACCTTCGCGTCCATCTCATACTCGCTCACATCGTCAAAGGTCCGGTTAAAGCTGATGCGGAAATTGATCAGATTGTAAATACCGAAAACATCATTGAAAAAATTGCAGCGGGAGGTGCTGCCCTTCATGCGGATGCCGACTTCCTCGATCACATACTTTTTGCCGTTGACCGTAAAGGTCACGCTGTCCGCCATGCGATAGGTGGTGGACTTGGCGCCCATCCTGCTGTAATATTCGTAGTCCTTCTGAATATTGGCGATCTGTTCCTTGGAAATGTCGATGGCGATATCCACCTCGCTGTCCGGATCGAACAATTCGCGGTAAAGCGCTTCCTCGTCCACCGTGCCGGCAATGCCGGCATCATCCACAAACAGGCTGTCCTCCTCCAGACGCGCCGGGGAAATCCGCACGAGATTGAGAAGCGTCAGCAAAACAGCCCCCGCCAACAGACTGGCTATGATCTTTTTCATCCATACACGCCTTCTTTCACCGCTGTCTGAATAAATGACTTCCATTATTATACCAAAATTGATTTTAAAATTCAATCGTTTTTTATAATATGTTATAAAAATGTAATAAAAGCAAAGCAAAGCAAACCAAAAAAGGATGCCGCGGCACAGCTTTTGCTGTCCCGCAGCATCCGGGTAAGAATGCAGGATGATGATGCATTAGAGCCTATCCCAGAATTAGCCGTGCGCGGATTGCGCAGGCAGTTTTTCGCCAGACAAGGCGCTTTTCTGCAGCAATACTTTCGTATTGCAAGGGAAAGCAACGCAGTATGGCGGAAAAATGACAAGCAAGACGTGTGCGTATAATTTTGGGATAGGCTCTTAATCAAGGAAGAACTCATAGAACGCCCGATAGGCCATGTAAACGTCGATCTTCGCCACGATTTCCCACGGCGCGTGCATGGAAAGCACCGGAACCCCCATATCCACCGTATCGACGTCGAGATTGGAAACGAACTTGGCGACCGTTCCGCCGCCGCCGATATCCACCTTGCCCAGTTCACCGATCTGCCACAGGATATTTTTGCGGTCGAGAAGCGCCCTGATTCTGCCCATATATTCGGCGGAAGCGTCCGACGTGCCGCTCTTGCCGCGCGCGCCGGTGTATTTGGTGATGCACACGCCCTTGTTGAGATAGCAGGAATTGCGCTTCTCGTAAGCGTCGGCATAGATGGGATCATACGCCGCGTTCACATCCGCCGAGAGGCATTCCGAAGCGGACAGCACGTCGCGTCCGTCCACACCCTGCATATCCGCGAGGTCGTAGATGAAGTACTTCATATACGCGGACTGCAAACCGGTATTGCCCTCACTGCCGATCTCCTCTTTGTCCGTGAGGACGGTGATGGCGGTGTGATCGGGGTTGTTGCAAGTCAGCGCCGCCATGAGCGCGGGATAGGCGCAGACGCGGTCGTCGTGACCGTAGGAACCGATCATCGAGCGGTCAAATCCCACATCGCGCGCCTTGGCTGCGGGAACAAATTCGATCTCCGCCGAGAGGAAATCCGACTCGACAATGCCGTACTGTTCATGGAGAAGCCGGAGCACATTCAGCTTGACCAGATCGGTTCCCTTGTCGCCCTCGATGGCGCGGCTGCCCACGAGAATGTTGAGATTCTCGCCGGGAATCGCGGTGCCGAGGGGCTTCTTTGCCTGCTCCCCGCCGAGGTGAGGCAGAATGTCGGTGATGCAGAACTGGGGATCCCCCTCCTCTTCGCCCAGACGAAGCTCGATCTTCTCGCCGTTTTTCAGAATGATCACGCCGTGCATGGCCAGCGGAATGGTGGTCCACTGGTACTTCTTGATGCCGCCGTAATAGTGGGTTTTCAGCATGGCCAGCTCATCGGATTCAAAGAGGGGGTTGGGTTTGAGGTCGAGGCGGGGGGAATCAATGTGGGCAATCGCCAGACGCACGCCTTCCCTGACGGACTTTTTGCCGATCACCGCCAGCATGATCGCCTTGCCGCGGTTGACGCGGTAGACCTTCTGCCCTGCCGTGTAGACCTTGCCTTTTTCAAAGGGAACAAAGCCCGCGATTTCCGCCAGCTTGACCGCTTCGGCGGTCGCCTCGCGCTCGGTCTTGGCGTTGTCCAGGAAGTCCTTGTAATCCTCGCAAAATTCGTCGGCGCGCCTGATTTCGTCCTCTTTCATCACGGCGCAGCCGTGCTTCGGATTATAAGCCAGCTCCTCACGGAGCTTGTCTGCGTAAGTCTGCTCTTTCATTGTCATAATCTCCTCGTATAATATCAGTTGACAAAATCAAATTCAAAATCATAGATGCTCACGGTATCGCGCTCCTGCACGCCCGCTTCGCGAAGTCCGTCAATGATGCCGCTGGTATTGAGCACACGCTCAAAATACTGCATCGACTCGTAATCGTCAAAATTGACCGACCGCATGATGGGCAGCAGCCACGGCGCCTCCACAAAGTAGACCCCGTCCTGCCTGGTAATGTGGAATTCGCGCTTGTTCTCCACCTCTTCCGGCACCATCGGCTCCGGCTCATACACCGCGATGGGCGGCAGTTTGGAGAGCATTTCCACAATCTTGGCGATCAGCTCGTCCACACCGTAGTGGATGGGCGCGGACATCGGGAAATAATCATACCCTTTGCCGCGGAAATATTCCTCCACCCGCCCCAGCTGTTCCTCATCCGCGAGGTCGATCTTGTTGCCTGCCACGATCATGGGTCGCCCCGCCAGTTCCTCACTGTATTTGGACAGCTCCGCGTTGATGGTTTCAAAATCCTCGATGGGGTCGCGTCCTTCACTGCCCGAAACATCCACGATATGCACCAGCAGGCGGCAGCGATCCACATGGCGCAGAAATTCGTGACCGAGCCCCACGCCGTCCCCCGCGCCCTCGATCAGACCGGGGATATCCGCCATCACAAAGGACTGCCCCTCCGCGCGGCGCACCACTCCCAGCACCGGCTCGACGGTGGTAAAATGATAGTTGCCCACCACGGAATTGGCTTCGCTCACCTCATTGATGAGCGAAGACTTGCCGACATTGGGGAAACCGACCAGTCCCACATCCGCCAGCAGCTTAAGTTCCAGCACCACTTCCAGTTCCTCGCCGGGGATGCCGGGTTTGGCAAATTTCGGCACCTGCCGGGTGGGGGTGGCAAAATGGGTATTGCCCCAGCCCCCCTTGCCTCCCTTGGCTATGATATGCGGCTCGCTGTCGGAAAGGTCGGCGATAATCCTGCCGCTTTCCGCGTCGCGCACCACGGTACCCATCGGCACCTCCACGACCAGATCGGCGCCCTTTTTGCCGAAGCCGCGCCCCGCCTTGCCGTTGCCGCCGTCCTCCGCCTTGTATTTGCGCTTGTAGCGAAAATCCGCCAGCGTGGACAGATGGGTGGAAACCACAAACACAATGTTGCCGCCCCTGCCGCCGTCGCCGCCGTCGGGACCGCCTGCCGCCACATATTTTTCACGGTGAAAGGACACCGCGCCGTCGCCGCCGTTGCCCGCCTTCAGTTTGATTTTTGCCTTGTCGATAAACATTTTTCTATTCCCCCCTGTCACCGGTCATTCCGTCACGGCACACAATCAAAAAATCCTGTCAAATTCGTCGTCATCCTTGCTCAGAAGAATCATCGGCACCATGACCAGCGAGATAATCACAATCAGATAGGAACCGATGACCAGAAACGCCGAACGAACGGTGGGCTGAGACAGAGAAAGCGGGAAGAATTTTTTCAGCACGCTGCCATACACACACAGAGCGTACAGACCCAGCGCGCAGTTGGAGAGCCCGCAGCCGCGTGTGAACTGCTTGAGGAAATTCGCGCAGGCGGCGGTAATCGCCAGCATCAGCACAAACAGCAGCCACGGCACAAACGTGGGAACATTGGCAATGCCCTCCACATAGTAGCGCTCCACCGAAGACGCACACAGAATCCTGCTCGGTTCGGCATAGAGCGTATCGCTCACCAGCACGCCGAGAAACAGCATGGCATAGGTCGAAGCAAGGTACCCGTAAATCAGTTTGCATGCGGATTTCATTATAAAACCTCCCGGATATATGGTCGCCATTCCCCGGCAGCTTATATGGGAAACGGACGCCAAAATACAACACAAAATAGCCAAAAACCCGAGACTGCGAAGAATCCCGGGTTTTGTTGAATTGCTTACAAAAGCTGTCCGACCGTTTCTTCCGAATCTTCTCAATCAGTCCGACACATTCTGAAATTATTGCTCGACGGGATAAACAGAAGCCTTCTTGCGGTCTCTGCCCATTCTCTCGAAGCGAAGAATACCGTCGCAGGTCGCAAAGAGGGTATCGTCGCCGCCCTTGCCGACGTTTGCGCCGGGATGGATTTTAGTGCCTCTCTGACGAACGAGGACATTGCCTGCGAGAACGAACTGACCGTCCGCTCTCTTCGCGCCAAGACGCTTGGACTCGGAGTCTCTGCCGTTCTTGGTGGAACCCATACCTTTTTTATGAGCGAAAAGCTGAATATTAACCTGAAGCATTTACTGCACCTCCGTATATGTTATCTTGATCTTGTCCGGATACTGCTGCTCAAGCTGTTCCAGATGGAGCCGCAGCCCCCGCAGAACAACCTGCGCCTTCGGCAGATCGTCGCCGACCGCCGCCACATACATATATCCGTCGTTTACTGTGATCTGAGCGTCAACGCCCAGAACCTCTGTGATGGTGTTCGCCGCCATATAGCAAGCCGAGGAAACCGCCGCGCAAACGACCGATTGTCCCCGCACGCCCGTATGACCGCTCACACGGAATCCCGTCAGGACAGCGCCGCCGTCCGCGGATTCAAATCTGACTGCGATCACAGCGGAAATTACGCGATAATCTCGGTGATCGCGAGCTTGGTGTAGGGCTGTCTGTGACCCATCTTGCGGGAAGAGCTCTTCTTGGGCTTGTAGGTGAAAACGGTGATCTTCTTCGCCTTACCGTTCTTGACGACCTTCGCCAGAACCTTTGCGCCGGCAACGTCATTGCCAACCTTGATTCCGTCCTCGCCGCCGAGAGCCACCACTTTCAGCTCCACGACGTCGTCTGCCTCAGCGTTCAGAAGCTCGGCATAGATTTCATCGCCCTGCTCTACCTTGAACTGCTTTCCGCCTGTCTCGATAATTGCGTACATAATTTTACGGCACCTGCCTTATTCAAAGACTCGCTACTGTCGGGCGCAGACGGACTTTTTCTGCATTTTTCCGTCCGACTTGACAAAGCCCGCAATAAGCGGCTTAATGTTTTCACATTTCACACTTCACACTTCACATTTCACACTTCACGTTTATCTGAATTTTCGCCTATCCCTCCATCTGCACCTGCTGCACGCTTCCCCGCTCGCTGACAGATACCGACACGGCGTGTCCGAAAAACAGATTGTCATCCTCATAGTAAAAGACAAATTCGCCATAGGGGTCAATCGCGATTTCCGAAGGACGCAGGCGGCGGGCAAATTCCTCCCTGGTCATCGCGGGACGTTCTTTTTCGTCGTCCTCGTCACAGTCGTCATCGTCGCTGTCCTGCCATTCATCCGCCAATTCGGTCAACTCCCTTGCCGCGGCTTTGCGCATCTTCCGGTCAAGCGCCTCCGCTTTGGCAAAGATTCGCTCCGTTCGCTTCATGGCGCGTCTGACGTTTCTGACGTCCTCCACTTCAAACGAAAAACGGATACGCTCGCCGCACCAGTTTCCCTCCCCTTCGTACCAGTTCATCTCCTTGTTGAGCGCGATCTGTCCGAAAACCTGCGACTGCAAGGTCTGTACCTTGCGATAGTCCTCTAACACCTTCCGGAGCGGCGGATATTTCACGGCCGCCGTTTCCGGATCCATTTCCTCCAGCGTCTCCAGCGGGTAAATATAATCACATGTTCTGTGCCGTCTGCCGATGATTCTGTAAACGGTATTGGGTTCAAAAAATGTCAGATATTCGTCGGGACGGTCACGGTCATTGGGAAACTTCCACGAAAGCTCACTCTTTTTGCGGGAGATGTCCCCTGTTGCGGGGTTCAAACAGGCAATAAACGACATCATGCAATCGGCGGTTTCATCCTCCTCCCGAAAGAAACGCCACGGTTTGCCGCCCCGCGTGACGATGACAAATTCCTCGTCCTCCTCCGACCACAAATGCCGCTCATCATCCGGCATCCCCAAAGCGCTGATTTTCCCGATCCTGCCCAAATCATAAGACCCCTTTCCGCTATTCTGCTGTCGGCTGACGCAGTTGATTCTTCATCTTGTCCATATCGGTGGCATAACACCACTTGCCGCCTGTCAGCTTGCCGAAAATATACTGGTTGGAGGCGGATTCGCACATCGTGTACATCCTGCCGTCCACAAATTCGATTTCCTCCGACATCGGCGGCAGTTGGCAGCGGGCGGTCATAGCCGCGCTGTCGAGAGCATACAGCGGCATTTCCCCGCCCTCCACCGGCAGGGTACCCATTTTTTGCAGTCCTGCCTGTTCATAGGCATATATGCCGGAGAACGCCACCGCATAGGAGGTGGAAAGCCAGATATCGCCGTCATGAAACGCCATACCCTGCACCAAGTCCGGCAGCGCGTAAGCCTCCACGGGAACGGGGCGCAGTCCGAACACCCCGTCAGCCCCGTCGGATGCCTCATAGGTCACCGCCAGCGCCTGGAGATACTCCCCCGAAGGCGAGGTGAATTTGTGCGAATCAGGGGTTAAATAATTCGGGTCGCGGTAGAATTCGCCTACTGTCAGCCTGCCGTCGTGCGCGGTGGTAAAGGCAACGCACAGTCCGTCATGACGACCGAAGTAGGTATCGAATGTACCGAGGCATTTCACCCGCGCGCCGTCATCCGCGCCAAGCACATCATCGCGGGAATAGACATACAGGCAGTTGTCATCGCCGCCCGCCACATAGACATAGTTTCCCAGCACGCTCAGACCGCCCGCGTGACCCGTGAAGTCGCTTCCGTCGGGCGCCGTCAGCAGCACCTTGCGGCTCTTTCCGCTCTCCCTGCTCACTATCCATATGGGAGAAGCGGTGTGATCCTTCTGATAACCGGTGGTGAGAAATACCTCCGCCGCCTCGTCATAGCAAAGTCCCTGCGGCACGAAATCGTCCGACAGCCCCGGAATGGCAAACGCCTTTTCCGAAGCGGTATAATAATTTGTCACAGGCAATATCAGGTACATCCGCCCCGCAAGCAGCGCCGCCGCGACCGCCGCGATCAGGAGTCCCAGCACGACGCACAGCTTGTCCCACAGAGAGGACTTCTTTTTCTCCGTCATGGTCATCGTCTCTGTTGTTTTTCCGTTTTCCATCATCCATACCTCCTGCTAATCTACTAGCCGCTAACTGCGAACTGCTAATGACTAACGGCTAATCATTCCGCACCATGCTGTTGCACTTGCGGAGCGCCAGTCCGATCAGAAAGGTCGCCGCGCAGATGACGGCAAAGATGCCGAGTCCCACAGGCAGTCCCCACAGCACAAAGCCGTAAAAATCGTGTTCAAACGGATCATCGGTCGGCACCCGCACCAGCACATTGACCGTATACACGGCGCCGTAAAGCAGCGGCGCCGCTACCGCCGCAAGATTTTCCCGCAGACTGACGGTCTCTCTGTTCATCAGCACAAACTCCGCCATGGCTCCCAGCGGGACGAGCAGATGAAAGAAGAAATTGGCGCTGCGATACATCGACAGATAGCCGTACAGCGGACCGAAAAAGACCAGCACCGTCACAAAGGTCAGCCCGACGCACACCGCCGCTATGTATTTGAACACTGTAACAAAGCGCGTTTCCCTTCCCGTCGCGCCGACGGAGATCATCCACGCCAGCGCCGCCGCGCCTTCGAGGACATTGGACAGCACGGTAAAATACTTGAGTCCTTCCAGCCCGCCCGAACGCAGCACGCCCACGCCTCCGAAAGCCATCAAAAACCATCCGACCGTCACTCCGGCAAAGAGAAGCGCGTTCACTGCCATCCGGAGCCTTGTTCCTTTTTGCATAACCTGCATCACCTCTGAAATTTGGATTTTATTATATAGTAACGATTTTTTGCTTAAATGTCAATCTTTTTTGCAGGTTTCGCGGAAGAATCCCTCCCAAAACAACCGTCGGTATCGCCGGGCGGGGCTGTGGGACATCCGCCCGCTTTTTTTCGCCTGTTGCTATAGAGACAAAACGACGGGCAAAAAATTGAAAAAAATGATTGATTTTACCCCCTCGTCGTTATATAATGAAAACAGACGGCACTGCGCCCGGATTTTATTCTTTTTTTCGCAAAGAAGGTAGTCGGAATGAAAGTATTCGATCTGCAAGGAAAAGGCACCAATTTTATCGCGGAGATTCTCGCGGGAATCACCACCTTTGTCACTATGACCTATCTGTTGATTGCGTGTCCTGCCATTCTGGCGGCGGGCGGCGCCCAACCGGGCAGCGCCTATCTGAGTGTCTGCCTCGCCTGCTTTTTAGGCAGCCTTCTCATGGGATTTATCGCCAACCAGCCCTTTGTGGCAGGTCCCAGTCTGGGTATGACCATTTTCTTCTCCTCCACCCTTCTCACCGAACTGGACTACACTTATACGCAGGCGCTTCTCATCACGCTCCTGGCCGGTCTGGTCGTGCTGGTCTTTACCCTGGCGGGCTTTCAGAACGCCATCTTCAACGCGATTCCCAAAAGCCTCAAAAACGGCATATCCGCCGGTCTCGGCATTTATATGGCGCTGGTCGGTCTGAAAAACGCCGGATTCCTGTCCACCGACAGCGGCGGTCAGTGGTCGCTCCTTAATTTTTCGGAACGCGGTCGTTCGCTCTGGGCAGTCGGGCTGATGTTTTTCGGCATTCTGCTGATCGGGCTTTTCAGAAAACTTCATTTTGGCGCTTCCACCACACTGGCGATTCTCGCCTCCGGCATGGTCTATTACTTAGGCACTATCGCCGCCAGAACCAAGAGCCTGAGCAGCCTGTCCTTCAGGGATCTCATCCCCGCCCCGCAGCTCGGCAGCTTTAACAGCGAGGCTTATTCCCTGTGGGGGCAGAAGGTTCTCTTCAAAAACCTCTCGGAGGGATTTGCCTCCCTTTTCTTCAGCGACACCACCACATGGAAAACGGTCCTTTCCGTTCTGGTGACGATCATGATTTGCAGCCTTTTCAATTCGGTGGAATCCAACGGCGTGATCTATGTCACCGCGCGCGGACAGCTCGATGAAAACGGGCATTTCGGCAGTCTCAAAAAGACCATGCTTGCCAGCTCTATTTCCTCCTCCGTCAGCTCGTGCATGGGAAGCCCGCTGTTGTCGGTCGCGCCCGAATCCTCCGCCGGTATGGCCGCCGACGGAAAAACCGGACTGACGGCCGTGACGGCAGCGCTGCTTTTCCTCCTCGCCTCTATGTTCCCTTCGGTCACGACGCTGATTCCCCCGGTGATCACCTCCTGCGTCATGGTTCTCATCGGCGTCAATATGCTCGGCGCCGTCAAGGACATCGACTTCGGTAATATTGCGGAAGGCGTCCCCGCCATCATCTCCATGATTCTCATCCCCTTTACGTCTTCGGTCATCGACGGCATTGCCGTGGGTCTCATCGTACATATGGCGCTGAACCTTCTCACCTTCCAGTTCAAATCCGTCAAAATCATCGAAATCGCCGTTGCCGCGGTCTTCGTGTTCAGTTATTTCATGATTTGACCGTCGACCCGGGACAGATGGGGGACAAATTTGTCAAAAAATTAACGGTTCATCGGTAGAATTTCCCGGTCAGCTATGATATAATGTTTTATTATATCATCCACGCCCGGAGGCGCCTTGCCTGACCCGGAAGAAGGAGGGAGCAGTCGGTATGCGCATCCGTAACGCCCGTATGGCGCGAAAAGAACCCAAAAACACAAAAAAACGCATAGCCGCCGTTATGACGGCTATGCTGCTTGCGATATCGCCGCTGTGCGGCTGCAGCGGCAATCTCATGGGGGGCGACTATCAGTTGATGCGTCCCCCCTACCCGGCAGGCGAAGAAAAAAACATACAGGAGCAGCTCACCAAAAGCCTCGGCAGCTTTGTCCTGAAATACCCGAAAAACGGCGGATACCGCTCCGCCATCATACAAACCGACCTCACCGGGGACAACCGCAACGACGCGCTGGTCTTTTACCGCAAGGACGAATCCACCCCCGTTTCTCTCGCTGTCCTCTGCCAGAAGGACGGCCGCTGGCAGCTCGTCAGCCGCAAAGAGGGCGAGGGCGGCGAAGTGGAACGCGTCATGTTCGGGGATATCAACGGCGACGGCGTGAGCGAAATCATTGTGGGCTGGACGATCTACAGCACGGGTCTGAATATCATTTCGGCCTACAGCTTAAAAGAAAGCAGCCTCTCGGTCATCGACGTGAAGGAATATTCGGAGGCAAGGGCGTCCAATATTCCCGTTGCCTACTCCGATATGCAGATTTACGACTTTGACAACGACGGCAGCGACGAGATCATTGCTTCTTACGTCAACCTTTCGGAGGGCACCGGCACGGCCAAGCTGATTGAATGCCACCTCGGCGTGGATGACCAGGAAACCATGAGCGTCACCGATACTACGCCGCTCGACGGTAATGTGATTTATTACAACGAAACCAAGGTGGCCAAACTGACCGATGACAACAACGTGGGTGTGGTGCTGGACGGTTACAAGGACAACTCCACTGTT
>CACWOA010000122.1 GCA_902762395.1 uncultured Ruminococcus sp. | reverse complement strand
TTGATCCGGGGTCATTACTGCGCCGGATAATAGGCGCCGTAGATGAATTCATGAAGGGCCTGGGTGGTTGCCTTCTTGTCCAGCAGGACCGTGACGGAAGAACCGTTGACCGTATCATATTTATAGGTATTGTCCTCCGGAATCCGGAACTCGGAGATCAGGGAGCCGGCTTCGTCCAGATTGCTCATTACTTCACTGTTCAGCACCAGAGGGATCAGCGAGGTGATCATGCTCTGCAGGTTCATGTTGGTCTTTAAGTACTGAAGGCATGCGAAGAGAAGGTCGAACGCATCCAGCCTCCCACTCTTCAGCGCGGCCGCGGTGGGCTTCAACAGGCAGTCCAGCAGGTGCCGGGTACGGGCGGTACGGACAAAGTCATTGTCAATTTCACGCAGTCGGGCATAGATCAGCGCCTGCAGGCCGTCCAGATGCTGCACTCCGTCCTTCACTTCGAGAGGATCCCGTACGCCGTTTTTATCGTCATAGGTCGCGGCGATCGCTTTTCCGTGGGAGGCGGTCATTTTTTTGCCGTCGGCATCCCGCATGACCTCACCGTTTTTGTATTTGTAAATGGTTTTCATGGACAGATAGGTATTGATCGCCTTGGCTTCCTTCTTTGTCAGGTCGATATCGGCGCCGCCGAGGTATTCGCGCAGGCTTCTGCTGTAAAAATACCGCCTGCCGTGCCAAAAGCCGTGCGCGGCGGGACCGATGCCGATGTATTCGTCGTCGTTCCAATAGTGCAGGTTGTGTCTGCCTTCCCGTCCTTCCCGCGATGCGTTGGAAATTTCATATTGACGGTAGCCGAGCTGCTCCAGCGAAGCAAACGCCGCTTCATAAAGATCGGCGAGCGCGTCGTCGTCCGCGATGGGCAGGGTGTCTTTTATCCTGTAAAAGGGCGTTCCCTCCTCGATTTTCAGCATATACGCCGAAACGTGGGAGGGAGCGCTGTTTTTGATAAATTCAATGGATTGGGTCAGCGTGTCCCCGGTCTGATGGGGAATGCCGATCATGAGGTCAAGGGACAGATTGTCAATGCCCAGGGTGCGGGCTGTTTCCATGGCGGACAGCACGTCCTGCGGGGTGTGCTTGCGTCCGATGGCGACCAGCTCGCGGGGAACGGCGGACTGCATACCCAGCGACAGGCGGTTGACCCCCGACGCGGCGCATCCGCTCAGAAAATCGCGCAGATCGGTCGAGGGATTGGCTTCCACGGTGATTTCCGCGTTTTTTGCGATGGTCACGCTGCTGCCGAGCGCCGACAGCAGGCGGGAAATTCGTTTGCCGCCAAGGAGCGAGGGCGTGCCGCCGCCGAAATAGACCGTGTCGGCGGTGACGGATTCCTCCGCCAGCGCGCGAATGCGGCGCACCGTCTCGTCGGTGTACGCGTCGAGAAGTTCCTCCGAGAGGTTGACCGAGTAAAAATCGCAGTAGGGGCATTTTCCCCGGCAAAAGGGAACGTGCAGATAAATGCCGATGGGGTTCATACGCTTTCATCCCCGCCGCGCTGCTGTGCCTGGCTCTTGCGTCTGGCGAGATAATTTTCCAATATAATGACCGCGGAAACCGCGTCCACCACCGCCTTGCGCTTTTTGCCGCGTGTGTTGGTGGCGTTGAGGAACCGGTGCGCTTCCATCGTGGTGCAGCGTTCGTCGAGCATATCCACCGGCAGCCCGCTCGCTGTGTGCAGATCGTCCGCGAAGCGCCGCGCGTTCCGGGCGCTTTCGCCTTCGGTGCCGTTCATGTTGACGGGCAGACCCACCACGATCCGCTCCGCCTGCTTTTCGGCGGCGAGGGCGGCGATTTTTTCAATCAGGGCAGGAACGTATTTTTCCTGAATGACCGTGACGGGGGAGGCGAGAAATTCACTCCTGTCGCAGACCGCGATGCCGGTGCGCGCCTGTCCGAAATCAACCGACAGAATCACCATAATTGCACACCGCCGACCAGTTCGGAGATATTGTCGATGTTGTTGTCTTCGAGATAGCGCTCCATGCCCTCGATGATGGAAAGCGGCGCGTAGGGGTCGGTAAACATGGCGGTGCCGACCTGAATGGCGGAAGCGCCCGCGAGGGTCATTTCAATCGCGTCCTGCCAGGTGGAGACGCCGCCCAGACCGATGACCGGGATTTTGACGGCGTTGTAGACCTCATTGACCATGCGCACGGCGATGGGGAAGACGGCGGGACCGGACATACCGCCCTTGTTGTTTTTGAGGATGGGACGGCGGGTGCGGATGTCAATGCGCATACCGAGAAGGGTGTTGATGAGCGACACGCAGTCGGCGCCGGCCGCTTCTACCGCCACGGCGATTTCAGCGATATTGGTGACGTTGGGGGAGAGCTTGACCATCAGAGGCTTGCGGCATTTCTCACGCACGACGGAGGTGATGTGCGCCGCCGTTTCGGGTGAGGTGCCGAACGCCGCGCCGCCTGCCTTGACATTGGGACATGAGATGTTCAGCTCCACCATATCCACATCTGCGTTGTTGATTTTCTCCGCGATGGCGGCGTAATCCTCCTCGGAACCGCCCGCGATGTTGGCGATGACGACGATGTTCTGCTGCCGCAGCCACGGCAGTTCATGGGCGAGGAAGTGATCCACGCCGGGATTCTGCAAGCCGACGGAATTGAGCATACCGTCGGGGGTCTCCGCGATGCGGGGCGGCGGATTGCCGAGCTTCTCGCGGATGGTCATGCCCTTGCAGGAGATGCCGCCCAATTTACCGATGGGGTATAATTCATTGTATTCGCGGCCGAAGCCGTAGGTACCCGAAGCGGCGATCACGGGATTTTTGAAATCCACGCCGCAGATGTTGACGTTGAGTCTGCTCATTCCCAGATAACCTCCCTGCTGTCAAAGACCGGTCCGTTTTTGCACACATGGCGATACGTTTCGCTGCCGTCCTCGCGGCGGGTTTTGCAGGCGCAGCCGAGGCACGCGCCGATGCCGCACGCCATTCTTTCTTCGAGCGACACCATGCAGCGGATGCCGCGCTTTTCTGCCGCTGCTGCGGTGAGCATCAGCATGGGCTTGGGACCGCAGGCGTAGACCGCGTCGCAGTCCGCTTCGTCGAGGCGCTGCTCCAGAAGCTGCGTGACAAATCCGTGATGACCGAAGGAGCCGTCGTCGGTGGCAATGCGAAGATCGGCGCCGTTTGCCTTAAAATCTTCCGTGAGAATCATGGCGCCGCGGCTGCGGAAACCGAGAAGCACGGTCGCGTTGCCGCCGTAAGCCTTGGACGCGCCGAGAAGGGGAGGCACGCCGATGCCGCCGCCCACAAAGACCGCCTTTTCGCCCGGGTCAACGGAAAAGCCGTTGCCGAGAGGGGCAAGAATATCGAGGCTGTCGCCCGTGTTTTTGCGGGAGAGAATGGCGGTGCCTTCGCCGCGCACTTCAAAGACAAAGCGGATCCAGCCTTCTTCCCGGTTGAAGTCGCAGACCGAGATGGGACGGCGAAGGGTCTTGCCGTCCGCCAGCAGATTGGCAAACTGTCCGCAACGCATCGTTGCGACGGCGGTTTCGGATTTCACAAGGAAGCTGAAAGTGGTGGGGTTGAGCTGTTCTTTCCGAAGGATGGGACACAGCTCCTGCGTGTATTTCATTAGGAAAAACTCCTTTCATGAGATGGATTTCTTCCTATCATTCTAACATTCTATTGAAGTAATGTCAAATAAATCTTGCGCAGCAGCGGAATTTGTGCTACTGTTAAGAGGTATCTGAAATTTTATGTGAAGTGAAGAAAGGAAAAAAAGGAAAAAAAGTAAAAATATTACAATTTATCTCTTCCGTTTTTGTAATAGGTTATCCGATTAACCTTTGCAAATGGCGTGGGGATTGGTTACAATTTTACCAGTGGGTGCAAATTGAAATGTGAGATGAAGCTGTGAAGCGTATTTTCTGTTCCAAGTCCGCGGAGCCTGCGCAGCTTTATATTCCACATACCACACACCACACGATTGAAAGGATGAAGTAAATGAAGCATTTCGGAAAAACGGTGATGCAAATCGCGCTTCCCGTTACGATGCAAAGTCTGGTGCAGGCTTCTTTTGGGGTGATTGACCAGATGATGACGGGACAGCTTGGCAGCGTGAGCGTGGCGGCCATCGGACTGGGAGGCAAATTTGCCTCTCTTTTTACGGTGATGGCGTCGGCCATTGCGGCAGCGGCGGGAATTCTTTTCGCGCAGTACATCGGAAGGGACGACACTGCCGGAGTGAGCCGGATGTTTGCGCTCAACGCTGGCGTGATGACGGCGGTCTCGGGCGTATTTGCGGCGGTTTCGCTGTTGCTGCCCACAGGCATTATGTCGCTGTATTCGGGCGATCCGGCCACTGTCGCCGTCGCGGGGGAATATTTGTTTTTGGTGGCGGCAGGATTTGTGCCGCAGGCGTTTTCGCTGCTGATCTCCACGCTGCTGCGATGCAAGGGAAAGGCGGGCTTCCCGCTCTTTGCGAGCTTAGCGGCGGCTTTGATGAATACAGCGCTCAATTATGTGCTGATTTTCGGAAAATACGGCTCTCCAGCGCTTGGGGTGCGGGGCGCAGCGATTGCGACCACGGCGGCACGGCTGGCGGAATGCGCGATTCTGGCGGTTTTCCTTATCGCGCAGGCGCGGAAGATAGGTTTTATTCTACGATTTGCCTCTCTGCGGGAGCGGGGGGAATTTATCCTATATCTGCGCGTGCTGGTGCCGCTGCTGGTCACGGAATTTTTCTGGGGACTGGGCGAGAATGTGTATGCCGTCATTTACGGACGCATCGGCACGGACGATTGCGCGGCGATGACGCTGACCAATCCGATTCAGTCGCTGACCATCGGAGCGATGACGGGCATGGCGTCTGCTTCGGGCATTATCGTAGGCAAGCTGCTGGGAGAAAGGAAATTTGACGAGGGCTACGTTTCAGGGAAACAATTTATCCGCTGGGGGCTGATCGGTTCGCTGCTGCTGTCGTGTGTGCTGGCAGCGGTCAATCCCTTTTACGTGCAGATTTTCAACGTGAGCGGAGAGGTGAAACACCTGACGTCATTGGTTCTGCTTGTCTATGCCGTGATCGCGCCGGTCAAGATACTCAACATGATTCTGGGCGGCGGTGTGCTGCGCAGCGGAGGCAAGACCAACTACATTATGTGGATTGACATGATAGGCACATGGGGCTTCGGCGTGCCGCTCGGACTTCTTGCGGCGTTTGCGTTCCATTGGCCGATCTGGGCGGTGTATTTCACCCTGTCGCTGGAGGAATGCGTGCGGCTGGCCATCACGCTGGTGCTTTTCAAAAAGCGTGTCTGGATTGGCGAACTGGCGGCGTGACGCCGTCCCATATGCCACGGTGGAGGGTGAAAGCATGAAAATTGACAGACTCATCGGCATACTGTCGGTGCTGCTTCAGCGAGAGAAAGTGACAGCGCCTTATCTGGCAGAACGGTTTGAGGTGTCCCGCCGCACGATTGCGAGGGATATTGATACCTTGTGCGCTGCGGGAATTCCCATCGTGACAGAGCAGGGCAAGGGCGGCGGCATTTCCATTATGCCTGGCTACAAGACAGGCGGCGTCATTCTGACCTCGAATGAAATGCGGGCGGCTCCAGAAATTAATGCTCTTCGAGAATCACCATCAGTGAGGGTACCAATCATTTTACTATCTTCGTCAATAGCAAAAAGTACAAGTGGACCTGGCGACAATATGTTGATTGATCTGTCGTCGTGGTACAAGTCAAGCCTTGCGCCAAAGATTGAATTGCTGCAGTATGCGGTGACAGTCGGCAAAAAGGTGCGTTTTTTCTATCATTCGTCCGGGGGAGAGGGAGAGCGGACTGTCGAACCGTATCTGTTGATTTACAGGTGGTCGTCATGGTATTTGTGGGGATTCTGCGAGCGCAGACAAGATTACAGAATGTTCAAGCTGGCGCGAATGACCGAGCTGCAATGTATGGATGCCATATTTGAAAAGCGCGCTGCCCCGCTGCCGGATTTTTCCTTTTCAAAGCAGCCACATCAGGCGGTACGGGTCAGGGCGGCCTTTTCTGTCACGGAAAGATGGCGGCTGCTCGAAGAATTCGGAAGCGAGTGCATTACGATGCTCGACGATGGACGGCTGCTGCTGGATTTTGAATTCTGGGACGAACAGAGCGCGCTGAGCTGTCTGCTTTCCTTTGGCACGCGCGTGGAACTTCTCGGACCGCCGCGGCTGCGGGAAAAAATGGCGAGTATGGCCGAGGAATTTTTTAATTTGTATGCGCGAGAGAAAAAAACAGAGGGATAACATGACATACAGATGTCCTGTTTGGTGTGTTATATTGTAAGGGCGGTTGGGAAAACAGACCGTCAAATACAATATACAGAAGAAACGGGGTATGACACATGAACTACGAAATTGTGGAACTGAGCGAGAAAACGGTGGTCGGGCTGTCGGCGCGCACGAGCAACAGCGCGCCCGATATGCACCAAACCATCAGCGGGTTGTGGAACGATTTTTACGGCA
>CACWOA010000121.1 GCA_902762395.1 uncultured Ruminococcus sp. | reverse complement strand
ATCATCCACTCCGGCAGCCGTCATCTGGGGCTGGAGGTCGCCAAATATTACCAGAATGCCGCGTGGGACAGCCTCAACAGCGCGCCGAAGGACGAGATACGCGGGCTGATCGAGCGGTACAAGTCCGAGGGACGGGAGACGGAAATACAGGCAGCGCTTGAAACGCTGACCAAAGGCGTCTCCACCGACATTCCCCGCTCGCTCGCCTATGTCACCGGTTCTCTCTTTGAAGCATACATTCACGACATGAAGATCGTGCAGCGCTTTGCCACGCTCAACCGCAAGGCGATGATGCGCGAGATCATGAAGGAAATGAAGCTCAAGCCGGAGGGTTCCTTTACCACCATTCACAACTATATCGACACCGACAGCATGATTCTGCGCAAGGGCGCGGTGTCGGCACAGGCGGGTGAAACGCTCATCATTCCCATCAATATGCGGGACGGCTGTCTGCTCTGCACCGGCAAGGGCAACCCCGATTGGAACTACTCCGCCCCTCACGGCGCGGGTCGTCTGATGAGCCGCAAGGAAGCAAAGGAAAGCTTCACCGTCTCGGCGTTCCGCAAGGAGATGAACGGCATCTACACCACCTCCGTCAGCAGCGAAACGCTCGACGAATGCCCCATGGCGTACAAACGGATGGAGGACATTGTCCGCAACATCGCCCCCACCGTTTCCATCGACCGCGTCATAAAGCCGATTTACAGCTTTAAGGCGGGAGAAGAATAGTTATTTTCACAGGAGAGATGTCTATGTGGCCGCTGTTCTGGCCGATTGCGTTGGTGGTACTCGCCAACATCTTTTACAACATCATTACCAAAAGCACACCGTCCGACAGCAACGCCATGCTGTCGCTGACCGTCACTTATCTGGTGGCGGCACTCTGCACCTTCGCCCTCTACCTCACAGGAACGCATCAGGGACTTGCGGCGGACATGACAAAGCTCAACTGGACCTCCTTTGCCCTGGGAATCTCCATCGTGGGGCTGGAGTTCGGCTATATCCACGTCTACCGCGCCGGATGGAACGTCAACACCGCGCCGCTGGTGGCCAATATCGCCCTCGCGTGCGCGCTTCTCTTTGTGGGCTATCTGTTCTTTCATGAAACGCTCTCACTCCGACAGCTCATTGGCGCGGTGGTGTGCGTGGGGGGACTGATTCTCATCACCAATTGACAAATCTGTAACAATCTTTTCATACTTTCTCGGATGTTTGAAAGAATTTGTTATGATTTGTTAAAAAACTCTTGACTTTTTTCCTTTTTTATACTATAATTGATTCAAGAAAAGCGTTCTGTATGCGGCGGTTGTCTGCGATCAGGATCTTTCCGCTACTTATTTTGCTTATGTCTTTTTTATATCGTTCCCCATCCACAAATTGCAAAACCGTCCTTGGTTTCACAAAGGGCGGTTTTGTAATTTTTCATGCATTTTTCGCTTACTGCGGTTGGGGTAAATTATTTTTCGTTGTTTTTTGTTATTTTCTGTTGATTTTTCTCCCCCCATCTTTTATAATAAAAGTGACGAAATGCAGGATGAATGGGGAGAGAAACATATGCAGCCCAATATTACCGTCGTAATCGTGGAGGATGACCCCTCCGTGTGCCGTTCCTTTGCCGAATGCTTTGAAAAAACGGACGGCATTACCCTTGTCAAAACGACAGCGAGCGTGCCGGACGCGCTGACCTATGTCCGCGAACACCGCCCTGACGCGGTCATCCTCGATCTGGAGCTTCACAAAGGCGTGGGAAACGGCATCAGCTTTCTGACGGCTCTGCGTCAGATGCCTGCGGCGGTTCGCCCCTATGTGCTTGTCAACACCAACAATTCAAGCCAGACGACCTATGACATGGTTCGGGCGCTCGGCGCGGGATTTGTCATGTACAAGCACCAGGAGGGATATTCTCCCGAAGGTGTGGCGGAGATACTGCTTGCCATGAGTGTGCTGCATCAGAGCGGTCTCCCGCCGTCTGCTGCGCCAGCCAACAGGACGCCTCTCAACGAGGCTCCCGTTTCATCGGAAGAGAAAGAGAAACAACTCACCCGGCGTATTTGCGCGGCGCTCGACAGCGTTTCCATCAGTCCCAAGGCGGTCGGCTACCGCTATCTGATCGAAGCCATTGCCATCTTTGTGGATGAACCGGTCACAAACGTATCCCTAATCATCGGTCGCCGTCACGGAAAAACCGAATCCAGCGTGGAACGCGCCATGCAAAACGCCATCAACAGAGCATGGACAAGCGAGGATATGAACAAGATGATTGCCAACTACACCGCCCGCATCCATTCCAAAAAAGGGGTTCCCACCGTGACCGAATTCATCTGTTATTTTGCCAACAAAATCAAAAACGAAAGCTGACAGCAGCAGCCCGATTTGTGAATAAAGCAACAGAAACCAACAAAAAATGCATACCTAAAACCAATTTACAACGCTTTAATAAGGTGATATACTAATGACAGACACGTTAATCATGACTGTACCTTCATTTCATATCACCTTACAAAGCTCTCTGTGATGTTACGGCAGAGGGCTTTGTTTTTTCTTCTATTATGTCCTCAGAAGGTGATCGCCCGTGCTTCCTGTTATCAAATCGCTTGTGGAAAGCGCCGTTAAATATTCCGTTCTGTGCCTGTGCGCCTATTATTTTTTCCTCAAAACCCTCCCCCATCTCCCCGGAAAACGCCGTTGCCTTTTCGGGGCGCTGCCGGTGATTCTGTTAGGCGTGAGTATGCAGTTTCTCAAACTGCCGCTTGGTCCGTGGACAGTCCTCTACATGATTACGGTTCTCACGCTGCATCAATGCCTGTTTTTCCGCAGCAAACCGGGACGCACGGTTTTCATGTCGATTACCGGCTTCTGTGTGTGCTACGGGATCTTTCTCCTCGTGGGATTTCTGTCAAGCTTTGTCCTGTACTGGTACAACGAAATCTTTTCGCCCTCCGAGGCATGGCGTGCGGATCTGAAAACGGAAAACTGGCTCAATGTGGCGGTATTCCTCCTCCTTGAAGGGCTGGTCGCCGCATCGGTTTACCTGCTTCTCCGGAACAAACGCATTAACAGCGGACTGATCCATATTGCCGACTTCGGAGAAACGGACGCGGGCGTTTATCTGTCGGCCATGCTGGTTTTCACCGCGACAGCGTTTATCCACTACAGCCAAAAGGACGCGGGTTCGGTTTTCTCCGCTGTCACCATGCTGCTCACGTTTTTCTTCTTTTTCTCGCTGATTTTCTGGATTCGTCATGAAGCCCGTGCCGTCTATCTGAATCGGCTGCGGGAAACGGAATTTGACCGGATGGAGGAAAGCCTGCGCGATGCCGAGAAGGAAATCGCGGCGCTGCAACAGGACAACGAGCGCCTCGCTGCCGTCATTCACAGGGACAACAAGCTCATTCCGGCGATGGTCGCATCCGCGCGGCAGTGCATTTCCGCCACCGCGCTTTCCCAATCCTCCGACAGCGCTGCCCCCGCCGCGGCGCTTCTCGAAACCGCCCGGCAGCTTGAAAAGGTCTATGCCGAACGAATGAGCGCTGTCATACAGTACGAAAGCCATGATAATCCGCTCGACAAAACCGGTCTTGCCTCGCTTGACGCGATTCTTTCGTATATGCAGCGGCGCGCCTCCGCCCAATCCACACGCTTCACCCTGACCACCCTGTCCGATCTGCCGGAGGAACTGGCGAAGGCGTCTGTTGACCGCGGACATTTTGGCACCATACTGGCGGACCTGACGGAAAACGCGCTCATTGCCGTACAAAACGACGGCGGCGCCAAGGCGGTGGACGTTACCATCGGAAGCGACGAAAAAGGACACCTGTGTCTCTCCGTCAGCGACAGCGGCGCGCCGTTTGCTCCGGAGGTGCTGAAACTGATGGGCAAAAGGCGAATCACCACGCACCGTGACACAGGCGGCAGCGGCATCGGACTGATGACGCTGTTCAGACTGCTGAAGGAATACCGCGCGAGCTTTCGGCTGGAAGATTTTTCCCGTCGACAGGATAGCGCTCCTTTTGACGGGGAATTTACCAAGCGCGTGACCGTTACCTTCGACGGCGCGGGAAAAACCGCCGTGAGCCCCTCGTCTTAGCTGGTAAAAAATAGAAGAAAAAGCGCAGCGCATAATTAGCGAGCGTCTTTTTTCTTTTTTCTCTCCACTTCCCACTCCCCACTTCCCACTCCCCACTAAATTCTCATTTACTTTTACAACATCGGTGACCGCTTATGAATCATACTTTGTATTACTTCTTCGGCGTGGATATCAAGTACTGCACCATCTCACTGTGCGCCTATACCATCTTTTATATGGCACTGCCCCAAAAGCCTCCCGCACGACGAAACGCTGCTGTCTCCCTCTGTTTGTTCCTCTGTACCGTCGGCATCTCCCTTCTCAGGGATTGGATCCACCCCTTTCAGGGTACGGTCACGATCGTGATCTTTGCGCTGACCGTCTGCGTGTTTCTCAAAATCAGGCTAAAAGAAGCCGCAGCGCTTTCCCTGATTTCCCTCGGCGGCAGCTATGCCTCCTATTTTATGGCGGTCATGGCAGGATCGAGTTTAATAGGTTGTATTGATAAAATACTTTTTCCCGACAGTATGTATATCCTTCAAATGATTAAGGGGAATGATTCCCTGCTTAGCACGCTCTCCTTTCTGGTGATCTCGCTGCTGCAAATACTGCTGCTGTTTCTCTTCCTGCGCACTAACCGCATCAAAAAGGGACTCGCCGCGATTTTCATCTACGGCAGCAGCACGGGCGGTCTGTTTGTAAGCCTCATGCTGATGATTTTCATGACCTGCTTTACTTTCCTTTCGTTCCGCTATCCCACAGGGGAATATACGGAATTTTTGCTGCCGTTGGGATTTGTCTGCGTCTTTACACTCATTTTCTGAATTCATCACGAAATCAAGGAGGTGTACCTTCAGCGTAATCACGACGCGGTGCGGCAGCGTATGAAACAAAGCCTGAACAGCGCCAGACAGCAAAAAGAAGCGCTCCGGGAAGACAACCGGCGGCTCGCCGAAATCATCGACCAGGACGACCGCCTTCTCCCCGCTCTGGTGCAGTCGGCGCGGGATTGCGCTGCAGATATCGAAGAAACGGGCAGTGAGGCGTGTACGCTCCGCGAAACCGCCCGTCAGCTCGAGGAGATTCACGCCGAGCGGATGGCCGCCATCGCACAGTACAGACAACACGGCGGCACATTACACAAAGATGTCTGAAGCAAAACCCCCGGAAGACCATGAATGCCTTCCGGGGGTTTCTGTATTTGTGGGATGAATGTATCGCAATGCCGCATCGCGGCAATACGACTCCAGCATTACACGGGATGTACCTTCGCCTTCAGATCGGCGTGGGCGCTGTCGATGCCGTATTTGGCGTCACGGCGCGCCTTGAAGAACTTGGTCGCCACCTGTCCGAAGCAGGCATAGGAGAGAACGTCCTCTTCCTGCTCGAGGAACTCGGTCATCTCGGCGCGCAGCTTGTCAAGCTCCGGTTCGAGAAGATCGGCGGGACGGCAGTCGATGGGTTCGAGGTCGCCGATGATTTTCTTGCGGAACGCCGGGTCGATGGGCATGGGGGTCTTGCCGTAGGTTCCCTGCACCAGTCCCTTGAATTCCTTGGTGGTCATCTTGTAGCGCTCGCCCATGATGA
>CACWOA010000120.1 GCA_902762395.1 uncultured Ruminococcus sp. | reverse complement strand
GCATCCTCCAGTCGAAAGGAACAGCGTCCCTCTTATGGTCCCAATATCCGTCGAACCAGAGCGCTCGTGTATGATACTGGGTCAAAAGCTCTTTTACCTGAGCTTTCATGAAGGCCAGGTAGTGGTCGTAGTTCTGGCTATCACCTTTTCGGCCAGAGAACCTGCCTGACTCTCCAAGAGGATAATCTTCTCTGTCCCAATCGAGTATGGAATAGTAGAACTGGAGCTTGAGTCCTTCTTTGAGGCAGGCCTCGTCCAATTCCTTTATGACATCCTTACCGTAAGGCGTCGCCTTGACGATATTATAGTCAGAGGCCTTTGTGTCGTACATCGAGAACCCGTCGTGATGGCGGGAAGTGATTGTGACATAGCCGGCTCCGGCGTCCTTGAAAGCTTTTGCCCACTCCTCGGCATTGTAATTGGCCGGGTAAAAACCACTGGCAGCCTTGCGGTACTCGTCTTTGTTTAGTTTTCCGTTGTTGAGGTACCATTCGCCTTGAGCATAAGAGGCGTATATCCCCCAATGGAGGAATATACCGAAACGCTTACACCGTCGGCAGTCATTCCCACGGGCGTGACCCTCTCGGAATCACACGGCACAGTTCCGTTTCGCACAGGCGGCGGGGAGGAATTGTCTGCCCTTCTCGATCATTCAGTCGTATCGGAAACCGTCTTTACCGCGAGCGAATCGGTAAATGAACCGCTTCGGCTGGATTACGATTTCGCGGACGGTACCAACGCCGCCCATCGGGTGAGCATTGCCGCCGCACCGCACACCGCCGTCACGGCTGTCGCGTTTTACACAGCGGCACACGACGCGCAAGGGCGCGCCGCCATACAAACACGGCTGGACGCCGCCGAAGGAGCAGAAATCCACTTCATTCAGGTCATCCGCGTCGGCGCGGACTTTGCCCTGGTCAACGATATCGGCACGACGCAGGCGGAGGGCGCACAGGTCGAGCTGACGCAGCTCTTTTTAGGGGGCGGCGAAGTTTACGGCGGCACCTTCGCGGAATTAGCCGGATACCGTTCCCACTTCCAAAACGACATCGGCTATCTTCTCAAAGGCAGCGAGTCGCTCGATATCAACATTCACACCAGTCACAGCGGTCAGAAATCCGCCTGCGACGTTACGGCCAAGGGCGTGCTTTCCGACCGTTCCCGCAAGGTCTTCCGCGGCACCATCGACTTTCTCCGGGGCGCGGCGGGCGCAAAGGGCGCGGAAAATGAGGAAGTACTTCTCATGAGCGAGCATGCCGTCAATCAGACGCTGCCCGTCATTCTCTGTGCCGAGGAGGATGTGGAGGGAAGCCACGGCGCTTCCATCGGTCGTCTGGACGAGGACACGGTCTTTTACCTGATGTCCCGCGGACTCAGCCGCGAAAGCATTGACAAGCTCATGGCACGCGCCAAAATCGAAACGGTGATGCGGCACATCCCCGATCAGCCGACGCTCGACAGAATCACCGCAATGATAGGAGGGAACGCCGATGAATAAGGAATTGCTGCGCAAGGAAAACTTTCCGGTCTTCGGTGTTTACCCCGATCTGGTTTATCTCGACAGCTCCGCCACACAGCAAAAGCCCGCGCGTGTCATCCAGGCGGCGGAGCGGTATTACCGCGAAGAAAACGCCAATCCGCTGCGGGGGCTTTACGATCTGAGCGTCAGAGCGACAGACGTTTACGAGGGCGCACGGGAGGCCGTGCGGCGCTTCATCAACGCCAAGGACAGCGCGGAGATTGTCTTTACCCGCAATGCCACCGAAAGCCTCAACCTGGTGGCGCAAAGCTGGGGCAGAGCGTTCCTGCATGAGGGCGACGAAATCTTAGTGAGCATTGCGGAGCATCACAGCAATCTGCTGCCGTGGCAGTTGATTGCCAAAGAAAAAGGCGCCTCGCTTCGCTTTTTGGAGTGCGACCGGCAGGGGCGCTTTTCGGAAGACGACCTGAAAGCCGCACTCACCCCCAAGACAAAGCTTTTTGCGATCACGCAGATTTCCAACATTTTCGGCAGAGTCAATCCCATCCGGGAAATGGCCGCCATCTGCCACCGCAACGGCACCCTGATTGTCTGCGACGGCGCACAGAGCGTGCCGCATATTCCGGTGGATGTGCAGGCGCTGGATGTGGATTTTCTCGCCTTTTCGGGACACAAAATGCTCGCGCCGATGGGAATCGGCGTGCTGTACGGCAAGCAGGAACTTCTCGAAGCCATGCCGCCCTTTCTGTCGGGCGGCGAGATGATCGAATACGTCACCCGCGAGAGCGCGACCTATGCCCCTCTCCCACACAAGTTTGAAGCCGGCACGGTCAACGCGGGCGGCGCGGCGGGTCTGGGAGCCGCCATCGGATATATCGAGGAACTGGGCTTTGAGGCAATCGAGCAGCGTGAGGCGGAACTGACTGCGCTCTGCATGAGCGAAATGACCCGACTGCCTTATGTCAGCATTCTCGGTTCGGACAGGGCGGAGGAGCATTGCGGCATCCTCACCTTTACCATAGAGGGCGTACACCCGCACGACATTGCCTATATTTTCAACTCGCAGCATATCGCGGTGCGGGCGGGGCATCACTGCGCCCAGCCGCTTCACAAGCACCTCGGCATCCCGTCCAGCACACGGGTAAGCCTTGCCTTTTACAACGACGAGCAGGACGTCGAACGGTTTATCGCCTGTCTCAGGCAGATCAGAAGGAGCATGGGTTACAATGAATAATACCTTTTACAACGAAGTTCTCACCGACCACAACCTCCATCCGGCACACAAACGGTTCATCGAGTGCGCGACCTGCCACCGGGAGGGCATCAATCCCTCCTGCGGGGACGACATCGAGCTGCACCTGCGCATCGAGGACGGCAAAATTCTCGACGGTTCCTTCACGGGCAGCGGATGCGCCATTTCGCAGGCCTCGGCGGACATGATGCTCGACCTTATCATCGGTCGCTCGGTGGAGGAAGCCCGCGAGTTGTCCGACATCTTTCTGCGCATGATCAAGGGGCAGATTACCGACGACGAACTGGAACGCCTCGAAGAGGCGGGCGCTTTGCAGGACATCAGCCATATGCCCGCCCGCGTCAAATGCGCCGTCCTCGGCTGGCACACACTGGAAGAATTAATTCATAATGCGTAATTCATAATGCGTAATTCATAATGCGTAATGCGTAATGCGTAATTCATAATGCGTAATGCGTAATGATGGCTTGACGGCGTCCTGCTGGCGGGACGGAAGCCTTTTTTCAAAAAAAATAGGGGCTGTCACACAAGGAACTTTTATTTTCCCTTGTGCGACAGCCCTGTTTTTATACTAATTTTCGATTGAAAGAAGACAATGATTCGCGAGGATATTTTGTGCCATGCGAGGATGACGACGACGGCGGNNNNCTGGCGCCCGCCAAGGAGGAAGACGAAGCAGGGTGCAAAATAGACCGCGAAGCATGTCTGATTTTAGTCGAAAATTAGTATTACTGTTATGATTTGAAAAAATTATCTCTTTCTGCCGCTGCTGTCATCTATATCGTAAAACGGAACAGGCTCCCATGCTTTCGGTTCCCCGTATTCCTCCATGAATTCGGCATTTTTCCATTCCTTCTCGTAATCCTGGTTGACGATATAATACCATACAAACTGCGTGTTCTTCCAGTTGACGTAAAACCGTTCTTTGTAAATGCCGTAGCCGGTGGTGGTCGTTTCGGGATCGCTTTCTTCCGACACAGAAAAGCCGGACGGTTTTTCCGCGCACAATGACAGGGAAGTAACCACATATTTGTCGGGCTGAATCGCCATCACTGCCTCAAACGGTGAGATACCGGAAGGGGCATATTCTTCCAATGAACGTCTGATTTCCTGTAATTCTTTTTCGCTCAGATGATCGAGCGCCGCCAGTTCTTTCTCGCGTTGCTTTTTTTCTTCGGGATACCAGTCATTGTTGCCCCAGATGTAATCCCTCATTCGTTCATTCGCTTCGACAAACGCCTTGTAATGTTCCATGAGCAAATCCAGATTGATATAAGAAAAATCCATACTGTTGTACTTGAACAAAAAGCTGTTTTTAGGAGTCGGTTTTCCGTTGATAAAGTGAGTGGGATACGCAAAGGTCGCATAATCGCCACCGCTCCTGACCGGGTAGATCTCATTCCCTTCCTCACTGTAAAGACCGTCGTTCCTTAATTCAAATTCAACTGCCTTCTCCCCGTCCTTATAGCCTGCCACCGTAATATCCAGCTCGAATCCCGGCATATAGCCGCCGTAGATACGCTTGCTGCCTTGGTGAGTGACCCGGACAGGCATCAGGAAATGGCTTCCGAGTATCACATCATAGGAGCTGGCCGGATTTCTCCCATCCGGCCAGTAGTCCTCGGTGTTGCCGTCAATTCCGACATCTTCACAAACCATGACATCGCCGAATTCAAATTCAAAATCGCCTATGTTCACATACTGATCGAGATCGCCGATTTTCACCATCACAGCGGCCTTGCCGTTGTGATAATCCACCGGCACAAATTCCGTGTAGCAATTGCCTTTGGCTTCCACCTCGCGGGAAACATAGGTTCCGAAAAATTTTCCGAACAGTTCCTCCGCCGCGCTGACCACCATTCCGCCCAGCGGTGTGGCCGCCAGCAGGATAGCAATGATCGCGGCAGTGGCAATCATGCGCTTGACGTTCCTGTTCCGTCGGCGCTGGCGTTCCCTCTTTTCCTCGCTCCTTTTTTCCATTGCTTCGAGCGTCCTGCGCTTCAGTTCTTCCGGCGCGTGATAGTCGCGCAGCACCAAAGCCGTCGGCCTGATACCTCCGTCAGATGCCTCCGCATGCGCCTGCCCGTCGAGCAGCCGGTTTTTCTCCTTGATAAAATCAATCATTCTGTGCTCACTCATGCTTATCGTCTCCCTTCTCCATGAGTTTTTTGAGCTGCTTTTTTCCCCGCATGAGCAGCGTCTTTACCGTTCCCTCATTTTCCCCTGTCAGCCTCGCTATTACCCTGATCGGATAGCCGCAGTCAAACCGCAGCAGCAGCACCTCGCGGTACCGCGGCTTTAAGCGGTTGAGAAGCGCCGTCAGCGACTCCTTCTGCTCCAGTTCGGCGGCAAAGTCCGTGTCAGACGGCACATCCTCCGCCGTTTCGATCTCCTGCTCGTTTTTCATCTGCTTCTGCACCTGCCGGAACATACTGTTGCAGACGTTGATCGTGACCCGGATAAACCAGGCCTTGCCGTGTTCCTCATCCCTGAATTTCGGACTTTTTTCTATGTATCTGAAAAATACCTCCTGAAAGACGTCATCCGCGTCTGACGGCTGGCTCGTCCGGTTCAGGGCAATGTAATGCACCAGATCGGCGTATTTTTCTATCGCTTCCTGATTTGTCATTTGTTTTTCTCCTTGCCTGTATGTCCACTATCCGACATGCCGGAATGCCACGGGTGTATAGCCGCCGAGCGCCTTGGCTGCGGACGACGTTTCTTTTTTGAGGCGGTCGGCATAGTCCCTGTTGACCACCCGGTATTCCTCCTTTTGCAGATTCTTCCATCTGACCACGAATCGGTTGACAAAGCTGTCATACACCGTGTCCGTCGGATAATAGGTACGGGTCTTCATCACCTCATAGCCCGTCGCGGTGTAGGTCGAAAGCTCCACTGTCGTAATCTCAAATCTGTCGGGATGCAGGGCGGAAATGATCGCATATCCCGTGAGGCTATCTGCGGAGGTATAAGCCGAATAGCCTGCATCATCCCAAAAACGGTTGAAGTCATTGTCCAGCGCCAATGCTCTTTCCTCTTTACTCATTCTGTTACTTTCGCGGATCAACTGCTTATAGCCGTTTTTCCTTCCGTCGTTCCAGCTTTCACACCACTCATCAGGGGTATACGGTTCACCGGCGTCATCAAAATACAGACGATAGCTAAAGTGAAAGTCCTTCACACGCCCGTATACAAAGTCGTTGATATCATAGAAAGCCTGCCGGTATTGTTTATAACGCTCCGCCAGCAGATCGGTATCCAGATCAATGATTTCTCCGTAATATCTGATGAAGTATTGATTCGTCGGACAGGGTTTCCCGTTGATGAATTTCGTGGGATAGTATTCTACCTCGTCCATATAAGGGTACATTTCGTCGCCGATCTCGCTGTATAAATCCGCCTGATAGAATGCGAACTCGATCACTTTTTTGTGATCCTTGTACCCGACGACGTTGAATTTCAGCTGAAACGGCGGCAGATAGTCTCCGTATGTTTCCCTGTCGCCCTGATAGCGGACTTTTACAGGCAGCAGAAAAGTATTTGAAAAATCAGAATACGCATCGGATATCGTATTCTCCCATATCAGATTCTGCCATTCCAGCGCAAAATCGCCGACCGTCACGCTCCGGTTCACAGAACTGACGGTTTTGCGCACCGCCACGCGTTCATACCCGTAATCCACCACTTCCAGCCCGTCACAGGTACTGCCGATGCGGATGCCCGTGAGACGTTCCAGCGTATCGCCCGCCGCGCAGAGCATCGTGCTCACCTGCGGGGAAGCCGCGAGCAGGGCGATCACCAGTGCCGCCGCCGCAAAACACATGAATCGCCTGTAATGATGCCCGCGTTCGCCCTCCGTCCTGTGCCGCCGCCTATTTCTCAGACGGTCAAATGTGCTGACGAATCCATTTTTTTTCATTTCACGTCCTCCTTCCGGAATCGCCAAATGCCTCAGCGATTCCTTACATATAATACACGCAGCGAGAGTGGAAAAGGTAACATTTTTTTATTTTTTTTCAGATTCAAATTCCGTCACTTGACAGGCGCAAATTTTTTTATATATTTTACTATATTTTTTGAAATCCCTGTAACGAATCCCAAATCTCCTGCATTAACGATATGGAATGAACAAAACGGAGCAGACACGAGTTACACATTCCGATTTACGAATTACGAATTACGCATTACGAATTGTATTGGTGGTGATTGCATGAAGCCTGTGGACGAGATTGAGAAGAAATACCGGCACTACGCGCAGATCATCTATAAATATCTGCTGTCACTGACGCGCGACAGTGATTTGGCGGAGGAACTGACGCAGGAAACCTTTTATCAGGCGATCCGCACAAGCGACAAATATGATGAAAGCTGCGCGCTTTCCACATGGTTATGCGCCATTGCCAAGAATGTGCTGCTCACCTATCGCCGCAAGCATCCGCCGCTGGAAGACATCGAGGAACAGGTGATTCCCACCCGTTCCGCCGAATCCGACGCGCTGGACGCCATGGGGCGCATGGAGCTTCTCAAAACGCTGCACGCGCTGCCCGAACCCTACCGCGAGATCATGTATCTGCGGGTTTTCGGCGGGCTGTCCTTCCGCGAAATCGGAGAGGTACAGGGCAAGACCGAAAACTGGGCGCGCGTGACATTCTACCGTGGCAAGGAAAAACTGAGAGACACGCTTCTCCCCGCCGAAAACGGCAAAACCGCCGAAAACGGCAAAACCGCCGAAAACGGCAAAACCGCCGAAAACGGCAAAACCGCCGAAAACGGCGAAACCAACGAAAAAAACTTCCCACAAAGAAAGGAACGGATTGATGATGAGTGATAACAAAACCATCCCCTGCGAAGTGATTCGCGATTTATTCCCCTCCTACATTGACGGACTGACCAATGAAGTCACCAACCGCGAGATTGAAGCCCACAATGCCGGCTGCGCCGACTGTGCCGCCATTCTCGCCTCCATGAAAAATCCGCAGGTGGAACCCGCCGCCGGAGAACCCGCATCAGCCAAAAAGGAAATCGACTTCCTGCTGAAAAACAAGCGGCGCAATCTGAAAATCATCCTCGGCAGCCTCGCCGGGGCGGTTGCGGTGGCGCTCGCCATCTTAGGGCTGCGGCTCTTTGTCATCGGCGACCCCCTCTACGGCGACTGGATCGCCTATCATGTGCAGGTGTCGGGCAGCGATATCGTGCTGGACGGCTCCCCCGTGGACAGCGCACACGGCATCTCCAAGGTGACGTTTGAAGAAGTGGACGGCGGTGTGTACGCCTATACCCGTGCCGTACTTGCCAGCCCGCTGCATCCCGGCGAATTCCGCGCGCATTATACGGCGAAAGGCACGGTGCGTCAGATTTACCTCAACAACCGCGTCATCTGGGCGGAAGGAGTCACTATTTCCTCCTATGTATCATCTCTCTATGAGACGCGGCACGAATACATGGGCAGTATGTCCGATAACGCCAGAACCGCCGACGCGCTCAATCTCAGCGCGTATATCGGACATTATACCAACGAGCTGCAAACCGGTCAGCGTCCGTATGCGTGGATTATCAAGCTGTCCGAGCCTGTGCATGAAAAGCAGCTTGACACTATCGAAAGCGACATGAATTCCCTCGGCTACGTCCTTCTCGGTCTGATCGGCAATCTGGACGAAGTGACCTTTGACTACACCATGAACGGCAGCCATGTCACCCATACCGTCACGACAGAAGTCGCTTCCCAATATTTCGGGCAGGATATCAAAGACTGCGGTCAGAATGTCCGGGTGCTTCATTCCCTGATTCAGAAGACAGGGCTGGACGCCACGCTCTATCCCACACCAACCGAAACGTATGGCGCGGAGGAAGCGGAAGCGGAGCAGCAGACCACACTCCGCGTTGTCAATTCCTCGGAGGAAGAATGGCAATCGATCTCCTGCGCGGTTTACCGTTCGGGAGAGATTGCTTCCAGCCAAGGGTCCATCCACGCGGACGGCACGCTCATCAAGCGCTATGAATCCACCGTCTTTAATCTGGTGCCGCAGGATTTCGGCAACGTCGGTCTGAACGGCGGCGAATACGAATGGGAAGCCGCGTTTGACGTGGAGACCGCCGACGGCAAGACCCATTCCATTGTCCAGCGGGTGCGTATTTCCCCCCAGGCTTCTACCTCCGGCACCATTGAAATTGTCGGCAACAGCAAAGACGGTTTCAGCCTGAAAGGATAATGCTTTTTTTGAAATGACGTCCCGCCAATAACGAAACCCCCGCCGCGCTTTCGGAATTTTTATAAAAATTCCGAGGCGCGGCGGGGGTGATTTTTGTAATGGCATATTTGCTTCTTTAAGATATTATCA
>CACWOA010000119.1 GCA_902762395.1 uncultured Ruminococcus sp. | reverse complement strand
CACGTGAGTGCCGGAGGGAGTTCCATCATAAATCTTAAGTTGTGGATAGTGAAGTGAAAACAGACGAAAGGGGGCAATGATTTATGAAAAAAATCTTCTTGTTTGTATTTCTCGCGGTGTTTTGCGTGATCTTTTGGAATATAGTCCGTTATATTCACACGGCAACGACATCCGATGTCATGTTCGGAGACATAACATATGGCATTTCCGTGTTCAAGGACGTGTGTCTGCCCGCCCTCATCGGGGTAATGGTCGGTTTCTTTACGACGCTCAGAAGCAGATAAACGGTCGGGACGGGACAACAATCATCAAGTCAAAACAGCACCGTATGCGGAGAATGCATCCCGCATACGGTGCTGTTTTTCGTTATGGGCTGCCAACCTGTTATTGCAGACCGTTCTGTATCTTGGCCGCCATGAGGGTGTTCTTCATCAGCATGGCAATGGTCATGGGTCCCACACCGCCCGGAACAGGGGTGATGGCGGCGCATTTCGGCTCCACCGACGCGAAATCCACATCGCCGCAGAGCTTGCCGTTTTCGTCGCGGTTCATGCCCACGTCGATGACCACCGCGCCTTCCTTGACCATATCGCCCGTGACGAACTTCGCCTTGCCGACCGCTGCCACCAGAATATCGGCGCGGCGCGTGACCTCCGCCAGATCCTTGGTGCGGCTGTGGCAGATGGTGACCGTGCCGTTTTCATGCAGCAGCAGCATCGCCATCGGCTTGCCGACAATATTGCTGCGTCCGATCACGACGCATTCCTTGCCCGCGACCTCCACGCCGCTTTCCTTGATCAGCTCCATCACGCCTGCGGGCGTGCAGGGCAGGAAGTGGTATTCCCCGATCATGATTTTGCCCACGTTTTCCTCATTGAACGCGTCCACATCCTTCTCGGGTGCAATCGCCTTGATGACAGCCTTGTCGTCCAGACCTTCCGGCAGTGGAAGCTGGCAGAGAATGCCGTTGATGTCGCTGCGGTCGTTGAGACACTTGACCAGCGCGAGCAACTGACTCTGGTCGGTATTCGCGGGCAGCGCGAATTCCTCCGACACAAAGCCCACCTCGGCGCACGCCTTTTTCTTGTTGTTGACATAGACTCTTGAAGCGGGATCATCCCCCACGATAATCACCGCCAGACCGGGGGTAATGCCCTTTTTTTTCAGCTCTGCCGTCTCAGCGGCGACCTCGGCTCTCACTCTGGCGGAAACCGCCTTGCCGTCTATGATCTTTGCCATAATACCGTCATCTCCTAAAAAATAAATCTGTGATGCAAGATACATCATTCATCGTCGTAATAAATTTCTTCCCATGATGCCAGTCCCACATTACGCAGCAAATTTTGCAGAGGCGGCAGCATAAAGATGATATACACCATCACCGCGCTCGCCAGCGCAACGCAGCACAGCCCCATGTTCACGCCGCCTGCCATGCTCACAATGCGCAGCACCGACACACCGCCGATCGCCAGCACCATGCCGAACACATACAGCACCACATTGCGCAGGAAGCCCAGCACCATCGGCAGCAGGAAGGCAAACGGCAGCATCAGCATGACGCATTCCGCTATGTCAAGCCGGCTCAGTGTGGAAAAATCAATGGCAATATGACTGCGCGCATACGGCACAAAGTGACCAAGTACAAAATGATCCGCTAAGAGCTTGTGCAAAAACAGCTCGTTGGCGACATACAGACAGTAAAACAGGAACAAAAACCACGTCGCCGTTCGCATAATCAGCACCTTGCCGATACGGGAGGAAATCCGTGCGGCATTCAGCCCGATGGCGGTCAGCATACAGACCGAAATCTCCGCAAAACAAAGCGGATCGAGCAGGTAGGAATGATAATCCATGCCCACCATCATGTACACGCCGCCCGCACCGAGCAGCAACAACAGCAGCGTAAAGATTACACGCAGCCACCGCGGAAGTCCTTCCGCCTCGTCGTCATCCTCAATGTACGCTTCTTCGCTCGCCTCATAGCGCTGCCTTTCCGCAGCCTCCGCACGCATGATGGCGGAAAGCTCCGCTTCCTGCGGTTCTTCCTGCGGTTCTTCCTGCGCCGGCGGTTCTTCTGCATTGTCGGTCAGCTTTTCCGGCTCCGGCGCGGGATTTTCGTCCGGCGTCACAGGCGATTCCTCCTGCGGCGGCTCCGGTTCCGGTTCCATCGTGTCCTCCTGCACGGATGACGCGGCAGCCTCCGCCGCCTTGGTCGCCGCCTCCTGCTCACGCCGTTGGTGTTCTTCCTCCAGACGGCGCGCGCACGCCGCCTCAAATGCCGCCATTTCATCATCCTCGGCGGCGGGAGCGGATGCTTCGGGCGGTGTGGTCTGTGCCGTGGCAGACGGCTCCGGCTTTGCGCTGGTCTGGGTATCAAAGTCATAGCCTCCGCTGCTCCAATTGTCCATCAAGGTCATCTCCTTTCATATGGGTTATTCCTCCTAATACCTCGCCGCAATCAATCTGACGTTGCACTTTGCCATACGCCGCAACTGTACAAGACAGGCTTCGCTGACCGGAATTTGAGGATTGCGCATCTCAATCATCGTTTTGGCAAAGCCGCACGGAAAATCATATAGCAGATCATTGAGGCTGCTTTGCATCGCGCAGCAGGGCATGACGACACGCAGATCAGCAAAACGACCCGCGTGTGCTTCCGTCATTCTTTCACCCCACCAACCGAAATCCACCGCCCCGCCGCAATGCGGACAAACAATTCGATCAAGATTTCCGCCGCAGTCTACAAACATCATTGCTGCGCTCTCCACACAGCGAATGGAATCGGAAACAGTGTATTCGCTCAGATATTTTATGATAGCGGTTACGGCGGTTGTGTCTATGTTATCTTCAGGAGATTCAGGCAGAATTCTCACATAACAGTCCGACATAACACATTATTCCCCCTTGTCGCCCCTGCTTTCCTCAGCATCCGCCTCGTCTTCTTCCTCCCGCACACCGTCGGTCAGGTATGCCTTGGCGGGCTGAAAGCGCAGCCATTCCAGACGCGGCACGGAAAGATTCTTCCAGCCGATCACCAGCAAGGCCCCCGAAGCGAGTACGCAGAGAATGGCAAGCAACTGCGAAACCTTGATGACATTCTCCACCAGCCAAAGGCTGTCGGTGCGCAGTCCTTCAATCCACGCGCGACCGAGACCGTACCACAGCAGGTAGCAGAGGAACATCTGTCCCTTGAATCTGTAATAATGCCGGCTGATATAATGCAGCAGCAGGAAGCCTGCCAGACACCACAATGATTCATAAAGGAAGCAGGGGTGTACCGTAGTGGGACCCACTGTGCGGGACACGCCGTCCACCACCTCGGTATAGTAGGTATTGGCGCTGTACATCCCCCACGGCAGGCTTGTCTCCCTGCCAAAAGCTTCCTGGTTCATAAAATTGCCCCACCGACCGATGCACTGACCGATCAGAAATCCGACGCTGGCAATGTCAAAGATGGGCAGAATCTCGACCTTTTCCACATATTTGCACATAATCAGCCCCGACACAAACGCCGCGATCACGCCGCCGTAAATCGCCAGCCCGCCGTCGCGAATGTTAATCATGTCCCACAGACTGTCATAATAATCCAGACGGAACAGCACATAATACAGCCGCGCGCCGATAATGCCGCACGCCAGTCCCACCAGCACCACGTCAATCAACGGGTCCACCTTCACGTCAAACCGCTTGGCGTTTCTGGTCGCGTACAAGACCGCCAGCAGGAACCCTGTCATAATCAGTATCGCATACCAATAAATCTCAAAGCCGAACACGCTGAACGCCACGCGGTCGATATTCAGCTCGATGCCCAGCTTGGGAAAACTCACTTCCATGTTTCAGCAAACGCTCCTTTCACCGGTCAATATGACCCCGGTCATATTGACCCCCGGTCAAATTGACCACCGATCAAATTGACCACCGATCAAATTGACCACCGTCCACAAATGGACACTGTGCAATTAATTGAATACCTTCTGAAAACCGGATAACGCTGAAATCAGTCATCCGCTTCAGGCTCGATATAGTCCTCGATATTCGGCTCGCTGTTTTCATTGCCGAAAAACTCCTCGATATATTCCTCCGGCATCTGCACTTTGTCGGGCGTCCGGCGGCTCGCCTCGTCCAAACGGTACAGCACCGCGCCGCTGACCAGCATGAGCATACCCAGCAGACCGACAATCAGCGTAATCACCTGCATGATAAACATCTTATTTTTCAAGATGTTCCCTCCTTCAGTCAGCCGATGTACCGTTCCATCGCCGTGAGATCAAGCTGGTCGCAGCCCTTGAGGAAACCGTACAGCCTGACAGCGATTTCGCGGCATCCGCCCTCTTTCATGCTTTCGAGGTTGAGCGGCATGATGGGGTCGTGTACGCTCAGGCGCAGCAGGAACCATCCCTGCTCCCTGTCAAACGACACGCGCAGCCCCTCGCGGTTGTCGTCCGCGATCAGCCAGTCCTCCTGCGCCTCGGCATAGGTCTGAAGGTCGGCCAGCACATTTTCGCCGTACTCGCGGAAATCCTCCGCCTTGATTTTGAAACGAAGCTCGCTTTCCTCGCGGGGTTCCTCCAATGCGGCGGTCAGCTCCGCCAGCGTCTTGCCCTCGGCGCGAAGCTGCGCCATTTTGATAATGATCTTGGTACAGAGATACGCGCCGTCGTCGAGGAAGTAATTCTCTCTCAGTGCCGCGTGGCCGCTGGTTTCGATGGCAAGGGGACAGTCAATGCCCTGTTCGTTCAGCTCGATGGCGCGGTTGATGACATTCCGGTAGCCCCTGCGATAGCGGTAATGTACGCCGCCGAGGGCGCCTTCTATGAATGTTTTGAGTCCCGCCGAGGTGGTGGAATCTGTGACCACCGTGCCGCCGGGACAATCTTCCAGCGCAATGACCGAAGCCAGCGCCACCAGACGGTTGCGGTTGATCTCCGCGCCGAAGCTGTCCACCGCGCCGCCGCGGTCCACATCGGTATCGAAAATCACGCCGAGGTCGGCATGGGATTGCAGCACCGCGCCGCAGATCGACGCCATCGCATCCTTGTCCTCGGGATTGGGAATGTGGTTGGGAAACATACCGTCAGGCTCCAGAAAGACGCTGCCCGAAATGTCCGCGCCCAGCGGCTGAAGCACGTCATAGGCGTAAAAGCCGCCCGCGCCGTTGCCCGCGTCCACCACGATATGCAGCCCTTTGAGCGGTTTGTCGTAATCCTCTGCCTGAATGCCGTCGCAGATAATTTTGCGCAGGTGTGCCGCGTACTCCTTCATATAGTCGATATTCTCGACCTTGCCGCCCTCGCAGGCTGCGGGAAGGGTGTCCGCATCGCAGAACCCGAGGATAGCTTCGATGTCGCAGCCGTCCAGACCGCCCGACGGCGTGAAGAATTTGAGTCCGTTGCGGTGATAGGGATGATGGCTCGCCGTGAGCTGAATGGAACCGTCGCATTCCTTATCCAGTGTGATCATGAACATGGAAGGCGTGGAGGAAAGACCGCAATTAAGCACCTGCGCACCACGGCTCACCATAGAATCCACCACGGCTTTGCGGATTCTCTCAGCGGAAATGCGGCTGTCATGTCCTACCGCCACTTTCAGTTCCGTTACCGCTTTACCCGTCCGCTGCGACAGCCACAGCAGAAACGCCGCCGCCATCTTGGCGACCGTTTCGTCGGTGAGATTAAGGGGTTCGCCTGCCACG
>CACWOA010000118.1 GCA_902762395.1 uncultured Ruminococcus sp. | reverse complement strand
CGTCAGGCACATTCACCGCCGCGAGCTGATTGACGGGAGTGGGTACCCCGTAATAATCCACCGATACCTTGTTGAGAACGGCGGGATTGGCTCTGCCGGCGCGCAGCGTCTTGAATTCTTCCGTGAGCACGTCGAGCGTCTTTTCCATTTTGGCTTTCATATCGTCAATTGTTTTTTTCATTGTACAGACCTTCTTTATGTTGATTATTTGTCACTTATGCTTTACAGAACGCGTCGTCACGGGGTAACAATCGTTCCGACGGCTTCTCCCGCCATCGCTCTCACCATGTCGTCGGGATTTTCGAGGTTAAAGACCTGAATCGGAATCTTGTTTTCACGGCACATGGTCGCGGCGGTACCGTCCATGACCTGCAAATTTTTAATGAGAACATCTTCAAACGTAATGGTATCGAACTTGACCGCGTCGGGATTCTTCTTGGGGTCGCTGTCGTACACGCCGTCCACCATCGTCGCCTTGAAAATCACGTCCGCGTCGATCTCCGCCGCGCGAAGGGCCGCCGCTAAGTCGGTGGAGCAGAAGGGATTGCCTGTGCCGCAGCCGAAGATGACAATGCGTCCCTTTTCCAGATGACGCACGGCACGGTTGCGGATATACGGCTCCGCTATCGTATCCATATGAATCGCAGACTGAACTCTTACCGTGCAGCCGAGCTGTTCGAGCGCGTCCGCTACGGCCAGCGCGTTCATCTGGGTGGCGAGCATGCCGATGTGGTCGGCTCTGGTTCTGTCCATGCCCTCGGAGCTTCTGCCGCGCCAGAAATTGCCGCCGCCTACCACAATGCCGATCTGCACCCCCATATCCGCACACTTCTTGACCGAAGTGCAGATTCTTTGAATCACCTCATTGTTCAGACCGAAATGTTTGTCGCCCGCGAGCGCCTCGCCGCTCAGTTTGAGCAGCACGCGAGAATATTTAGCCTGCATAACCATCATGCCTCTCTTAAAGTGTTTTGATTCATCTTCCCCGATGAATCCTTTTTCAAATGCCGCTTTGACACAGCACTTTCCTAATATTTTACACAAAAACGGCTAAATTGTAAAGTCTCCGCCTTAAATTTTTTCAATAGTTTAACGAAATTTTACAATTGCATTCATCGAGTTGAGCGCTCCCTGTGGTCGCTGAGTTGAGCGTTCCCTGCGGTCGCTGAGCATAGGGAAAAATCACGGAATGATCTCCAGCCAATCCACAGGCGTATTTTCTTTCACCTGTTCGCTTTCGAGTGTGCTTTCTTTCGCGTGACAGCGCGGACACTCCGGCGCTGACGCGCACTTCCAAAGACTTACACGGTAAGGACAGCGGGCAGACAGTTTTTTCATCAATTCCTCCGAAACCGACACGGTAATCGGCCGATGTTCCTCCCAGTCTGTCAACCTTTTCAGCCAATCCAGATAACCGCCCTCCCCATAGGTCGGCAGAAAACGCGGATGCCCGTCGCCGCAGTCCAAGCGCACCAGCTCGTCATTGACGGGAATCCTATCTGAAAAATGCTCCCCGCATTGACGGCAGCGGTATCGCTTTTCGGTCACACAATAGGTCAGTTGTTTCATACCATCTTCCCCTCTCTTATTATAGTCCCGTTATTCTCAAATGTACAGTACCATTCGATTCGCTAAAACAAAAAAAGCACATATTGTTTTCTTGTTCATTTTGCCTCTATCTTTTATTAATAAATAATGATATATTATAAATATCTTTTTGGAAGGAGTGTTTCACTATGAAAAAAAATATTCGCCCTGCTTCTCACTGCGGCCTTGCTTCTCTCCCTTGCCGCCTGCGGCAAGGGCAAACAAAAAGAGGAAAACAATGAAGCTGCGATAGCGGAATTGCAAAATCAGCTGGTCGGTAATTGGACGCACTACAACTGGATGTATGAGAGTACCTCCAATCATCTTGTGTTTAACGCGGACGGCACAGGTTCCTACCAAGGCGGCGTTGTTGAGGAGGGCAAGTACGAGTTTGATTACACCTTCACCTACACGATCACCATTGAAGAGGAAGGCGATAAATACAAGTACACCGTCAATCGACTGACCGTCAAGTACAACGAGGTTGACGATTCCGAAACCCGCGATTTCCGTTTCTTGGACACCGGAGCCTTGTACCTCGTCTACGCCGATCATCAAATCATTCAGTTTGATGATTAAATTCGGGAAGAGGACATCCCGCAGCCGGAGGAAAGCGATACAGAGTCATTATTTTCCCCCCCATTATTCTTTATCATCGAAACAGCACCCGACAACCGATACACAAATCGGAATGTCGGGTGCTGTTTAGCTGTCTCGTATGGGGTGAACCCCTACATTACGAATCCCGCATTGATTTAAAGGTAGGATTTCGTGCTGGCCATGTCGGTGACAAAGTCGGGATTGTCCGCCTTGATGCGCTCATAGAGAAGCGGGGCATTGGTTGTCCAATCCTCCATCAGCATTTGAGCGTCGTGGTAGGTAATACCCACGAGCTGGAGGAAGGCCGTCTCACCGTAAACGGTCTGCTGCGGCTCGAGTTCGGGGTCGTTGATAATGAAAAGGGAAGTCATTTTGGACTCGGGCATGCCCTGATTGATCGAGTCGCCGTTGCCCGCCACATAATGCATATGTTCAAACCACTTGCCGGAGGTGTAGGTGTATCGCGCGAGATTCAGCATCATATCCGCCGCCCAGAGGCAATCGTTCGGGTCGTCGGCTTTGAGTTTCATGGTCATCTCGTAACCCCAGCCGTTGTACTCGCCGCCGAAAGCCTCCTCGTCGCCGTACAGCACGGTCATGCCGAAGCTGACCAGATGCAGATAACCCTTGGGCGAACGGTAAAACGAAAAGCCGTCGAGGTAATTGTTGCCGCCAAAGATAGCGCGCGAAGGCATATCCGTGCCGAAATGCGCCGGTTCCTGTCCGGGGTACAATTCCGCCATCGCCGCTTCAATCGCGTCCCATCCGGGGGCATATTCGTCGTCCTCTTCGATTTTTTTCTTGAATTCTTCCAATGTCATAATGATTGGCTCCTTTCGTAAAAAGAAAAACAAAACCGGGAACATTTCCGAACCGAATTTTCGTCAATGTCCCCGATTGATTATGCATTCGTTTTCATTCCGAAAAGAATTTACTTCTTCTTGGATGACTTATTGCTGCCCTTGGAGAAAGCCTCGATCTTCTGCTGCGCGAGTTTGTCGTCGCGGTATTCACGCCATGTCACCCAAAGCGAGTTGGAGATGAACATGGAGGAATAGGTACCCGCGAGTACGCCCGCCAGCATCGGCACGGCAAAGGTGATAATGCTGGTGATGTCGTAGACCGCCGCGACGATGACCACCGTCAGTACCGCCACAACCAGCGTGAGGTTGGTGTTGATGGTTCTGCCCAGCGTCTCGTTCAGACTGCGGTTGGCCAGCTCCGCATAGGTAGCTTTCTTGCCCAGCACGTCGCGGTTCTCACGGATACGGTCATAAATGATGATGGTGGAGTTGATGGAGTAACCGATGATGGTCAGCAGCACCGCAATGAAATTGTCGTCAATGGCAAAGCCTAAAATGACAAAGGTGAAATAGACGATCAGGCAGTCGTGGATGATCGCAATAATCGCCGTCACAGCCGCCGACATACCGCCGATCTTCTTGAAGCGCAGCGCTACATAAATGATCATGAACACGGCCGCGAGCGCCACCGCTACAAGGCACTTGGCAAAGAATTCGCTGCCGGTGGTCGCGTCAACGGAGTTGGACTCGATCAGCGCGAAATCCACCCTGGGATAGCGCTCGGTGAGCTTTTCCGCCACGAGATCGCCGGTGTCCTCCGCCATGGTCTTTTTACCGCTCATGGACACCGTGACGGTATTCTTGACGCCGCCCTCCGCCGAAGCGCTCTGGGCGATGGTGATGACGGAATTTTGTCCGGTTACGTCTTTGACAATAGCAGCCACCGCTGACTTGTCAAGCTTCATATAATCGCTTGCCGAAACGTCGGAAGCCGACACCGTATCATCAAGTGTATAGGCATATTTCAGCATCGCGCCGCCCGTAAATTTGATATCGAGCTTCACGCCGCGCACGATGTTGAATACAACGCCGACACACAATACGACAAGGGCAAAGAGCAGGAAACGGTTGCGATATTTCAGGAAGTCATATTCCTTTTTGGAAAGATAATTCTTGACCATTACTGTTCGGTTGCCTCCTTTCCCTCAACATACGCTTTTTCGGCGGCTTCCTGCAGGGCGAGCGCCTTCTTTTTGCTGTAATCGCCGTAAAGAACTCTGCTTCTGAAAAGCTTGAAGCCGGAAAGGGAACTGATCATAATTCTCGACGCACCCACGCCCATGATGAAGTTGAGGACAACACCTACGAGAAGGGTGTAGCCGAAGGAGTAAATCGCGCCGGTGGTCGCGGGACCGAACATCCACAGGAAGGGCGTCAGCAGCGTGCTCCACACGGTGTCGGGCGGTCCGAATACACCCATGAGAATGGCGGAAACGATAATGTTGGTGACATTGCTGTCGAAAATGGCGGAAAGGCTGTTGGAGGAGCCTGCCTTGATCGCGCCGTCCAAGGTCTTGCCCTTGCGAAGCTCTTCACGGATACGCTCGGCGGTGATGATGTTCGCGTCAACGCCCATACCGACCGACAGAATGATACCGGCGATACCCGGCAGCGTCAGCGTAAAGCTGTTGAACACCGCAAAGTATCCCGAAACTGCCGCGATGGTACCCGCCACCTGTCCGAGCAGGCAGATGCAGGCCACCACGCCGGGCAGTCTGTAATAGGCAATCATGAACACGCAGATGAGCGAGAACGCAATGATACCCGCGATCAGCATCGCCTGCAGCGCGTCGGTGCCGAGTGTGGGGTCAACCGACGAATAGTCAATCGTAACCAGCTTGAAAGGCAGGGCGCCGCCGTTGATGTTATCCGCCAGCGTCTTGGCATCTTCCGCAGTGAAGCTGCCGGAAATCTGCGCGCTGCCGTCGGCAATCACGGCGTTGACGGTCGGAGCGGAAAGACAGGTTTCATCCATCCAGATGGAAATCTGCTGGTTGAGGTATTTTTCGGTCGCCTCGGCAAATTTCTCGGCGCCGCTCTTTTCCTCGCCCTCCGCAGGCGTATCGGTCAGCTCGAGGCTGACCACAATTTCATTGTTTTCGCCCGACAGTCCGCTTTGCGCTTTTTTGACATCCTTGCCCTCGATCACGACGTCGCATTCCTCACCGTTTGCGTCGGTGACGGTCTTGGTGCCGTCCTCGTTGTAAGTGATCGTAATGCCGCTGGGCGCTCCTCCGATAAAGAGAAGCTCCGCACTCTGGGAAAGACTCTGAATGGTACCCGCCACGTCCTGCGAGTCATTGTTCTTCCACGGAAAGCTCACCAGAAGTCTGTCGCTGTCCTTATCGGCGTACAGCTCATAATCGGTAACACCCGACGAAACCAGACGGATCTCCAGAATCGACTTGGCGCTCTCGATCTGATCGTCAGTTGCGTTGATATTCTCCTCGGGGCCAAAGGTGACGCTGACACCGCCCTGAATGTCGGTACCCCACCTGATATCCTTTGCGCCGCGAATGATGGTATTCTGCAAATCGCCGTTCTGCTCGTACACGCCAAAGAACGAAGTGTACGCCAGAGCGAAGATCAGCGCTGCCACTACAAAAAACCACGGCTTGCCAACACGCTTCATTTGTTTTCCTCCTTGAAAATTGCTTGATATTGTGCC
>CACWOA010000117.1 GCA_902762395.1 uncultured Ruminococcus sp. | reverse complement strand
GCCATCCGGCATTTCCGCCGGACGATGGGCATTATCAAGAGCAACATTATCTTCGCGCTGGCGGTCAAGGCGGCGGTGCTTCTCGCGGCGGCGTTCGGATACGCGCCGATGTGGGCGGCGGTCTTTGCGGATGTGGGCGTGTGCCTGCTCTGCGTGGCCAATTCGTCCCGGTTGATTCATCACAAAAAGGAAAAGTAACGGAAATCTTTTCCCTTGATGAATAAAACAGAACGGCATTATACCATGAAAAACAAACCTTATCTTTCACAAAAGACAGGGTTTGTTTTTTTCACATGATTTTTCCTACTTCATCATTACGCATTACGCATTAAAAATTACGAATTACGCATTACGCATTACGCATTACGCATTACGCATTAAAAATTACGCATTTCACATTTCACAATATATTGCTTGCTTTTTTCGGCGCTATCGGCTATAATAATACAGATCATAGTTAAATGGGAAGTTTGCCCTCATTTAAAATTTGTGTAAGGAAGGTAATGGTATGGGATTTTTTTCAACACTCGGTGACGTGCAGGAAATGCTGCTCTATCTGCTGACCATGTTTCTGATGATTTTTTTCATCATGCCGGTGCATGAATGCGCCCACGGTCTGATGGCGAAGGCGCTCGGGGATGACACCGCGGAACGCGCGGGACGTCTGACGCTCAATCCGATGGCGCACCTCAATCTTTACGGCGCGCTGCTCATGTTTCTGATCGGCTTCGGCTGGGCGGAGCCTGTCCCGGTCAATCCCGTCCGTTTCAGAAACCAGAAGCGCCGTCAGGGATATATGGCGCTGGTCGCTTTTGCGGGACCGCTTTCCAATCTGGTGATGGCGGTGCTGGCCATGCTGATTTATCGCGGCGTACTCTGTCTTGAAATGAACGAAGCCTTTTACACCAGTTTCACCTTTGTGATGTTCCGCATTGTGATCCTCAATATCGGGCTGGCGGTATTCAATATGCTGCCCATCATGCCGCTTGACGGTTCGCGCATCCTCAACTGGATTATGCCGGACAGGCTGATGTACAAGATCGAGCATTTTATCAGCCGCGTCAATCCCATTGTCTATATTGTGGTTTTCTATGTGCTGGTGAGCCTCATCAGCCGACCGCTCGGTATGCTGCAATACAGTCTCTTCTACGGTCTGTTTGACGGCGTGCATTCGCTGTTTAACGCGCTGGGGCTGTCTGTTTCCGATTCGGTCATATCCATCCTGACGGCGTATTGATGACACGGGGCAGGGATATCCGGCATGGAAAGAGAAAAAATCTCCTATAAGCTGGAGGTCTTTGAGGGACCGCTTGATCTCCTTCTCTATCTGATCTCCAAAAACAAACTCAATATTTACGACATCCCCGTTGCGGAGCTTCTCGAGCAGTATATGGCGCATATTGACATGATGCGGCTGGAAAATATGGACGTTTCCAGCGAATTTCTCACGATGGCGTCGCGTCTGGTCTACATCAAGACGGCGATGCTCATGCCGCGCAAGGAGGAAGCCGAGGAACTCAAAAAGGAACTCAGCGGCGAACTCATCGAGTACCGGCTTTGCAAGCAGATGGCGGGCAAGCTGGCGGAGCAGGTGAGCTTTGACGGCTTCACCCGCAGGGAAATGAAGATCAATCACGACACAACCTACAGCCGGAAGCATTCGCCGAACGAGCTGATTAAGGCGTACATCAACGCCGTGGGACGCGGTATGCGACGCAAGCCGCCCTCCAAGGAGAATTTCCGCGCGATTGTGGGAAAGAAGATTGTCTCGGTGACGGAGCGCATCGGTTTTGTGCTGAAAAGCATCTATAAATCCAAACGGCTGCCATTTTCCAGCCTGTTTGAAAAAGCCGAGTCAAGAAGCGAGCTGATCGCCACCTTTTTGGCGGTACTCGATCTCATCCGCAACCGCCGGGTGAATATGGACGATAACGATATGATGACGATAAACGAGAGTGGGGAACGCAATTGGATGCAAGCGAAAGCGGACTCAGAGCAACCGTAGAGTCCATGCTGTTCGCGGGGGGAGATCCCGTGAACTGCGAGAGAATGGCGGGTGTGCTGGGCGTGAGTCTCAACACCATTGACAGCGTGTGTACCGAGCTGAATGAATTTTATGAGCAGAACGGCAGCGCGCTGCGGGTGGTCAGGATGGGGAAGCAGTACCAGCTTTCCACGCGGGACGAGTACGCGCCGATCATCCGCACGCTGCTTGATCTCAAAAAAGATACGCCGCTGTCCAATGCCGCGATGGAGGTGCTGGCGGTGATTGCGTATAACGAGCCTGTGACGAAAAATTTTGTGGAACGGGTGCGCGGGGTGGACTGCTCCGGCGTGGTCAATACGCTGCTGGCGCGCGGTCTGATTGAAGAACGCGGACGGCTGGAACTGCCGGGACGACCCATGCAGTACGCGACCAGTCCCAACTTCATGCGGTGCTTCGGTCTGGAATCCATGGGCTAGCTGCCCGAAATCCCGCAGGGCGAGGCGCAGATCAGCATTGAGGAAGCCATCCGGCAGGGGGAAGAAAATGCGGAATCCGGAATTGGGAATTCGGAATGAATGCGGACGGAGCCATGTTTCGCATCCCTCTCTGAGGGAAGGCGTTTCTGACAAAGAACGAAAGGGGAGAGAAGCATGATTATCTTAAAAATTATCGGTTCTCTTCTCAGATTCATCGGAATCCTTTTGCTGGTGCTTCTCCTGCTGCTGCTGGCGGTGCTGTGCGTTCCGGTGGAATTGCGGGTGAAATACGAGCCGGACGTCACCTTCGGCATCCGCTGGCTTTTCATCCGGCATGATTTTGTCGGCGGAGAGGAAACGGAGCAAAAGCCGCCGGGACGGCTCAGGCGGTTTTTCTCGCGCGTGTGGGAACTGATAAAGCTGATGGCGGCGGGTCTTGTCTGGCTGGTTTCCCAGGCGGTGGCGGCTGTCAGGCGTTTCTTCGTCTTTGTGAAGCGCCAGTGGCGCAGGGTTTTCAAGCCGAAACCCAAAAAGAAAAAGCGACCCGCGCAGGAGGAGGACGAACCCGAACCGCCTGAACCGAGCTTTTTCGGGGCGCTGCGGGAGCAGCGGGGATTTTTTGGCGCGCTGCAATTCTTTGTCGATCTCGGCAAGGCGCTGGGCGGTTCGCTGGTGCGAATCTATCGCGGTGTGGCGGTGAATGAATTTGTCCTGCGCGTGAGCATTACGGGAGAGGATGCGGCGGATACCGCCGTTAAGTACGGCAAAATCTGCTCCGGCGCGTTCCCGGCGCTTTCCTTCCTGCTGGGACATACGCGGCATTACGCGCCAAAAATGCCCGACATCGAGATCACCCCTGATTTCGGGGGAGAAGGCATACGCATCGTCTTTTCCGGCGATTTTACGGTTTATCCGATTCTCATGGCGGGGCATCTGCTGTGGGCTGTTATCAAATTTGCCGTCTCACAGATCATGATTACATTTAAAAACAAATCCCAATCTTAATTTATAAAAAATACAGAAAGGTCTGAGATATTCATGAGTGCAGAAGAAAAAAAGACGGCGGACGCCGAAGAAAAAGCAGCATCCGAAAAGGCCAAGGCGGCGGTGCATCCCATCAAGGGGCTGATGGACACGACGCTTTCCAAAATCAAGGACATGGTGGACGTCTCTACCATCATCGGCGACCCGGTGGTCGCGGGGGAAACGACGATTATCCCCATTTCCAAGATGTCCTACGGTTTCGCTTCGGGCGGTTCGGACTTTGACGGCAAGTCGGGACACCGCTGCTTCGGCGGCGGCGGCGGCGCGGGTGTGACGGTGCAGCCGGTGGCGTTTCTGGTCATTCACGGCAGCAATGTGCGTTTGCTCCAGATCGACAACAATATGAATTCTCTCGACAAGGCAGTAGGACTGATTCCCAATCTCGTCGATCAGGTCAGCGACCTGCTCGCGGGTACTTCCAAGGGGAAGAAGGAGAAGGAGGAAGAGCCGCTGGTCACGTCCGAAAAAGCCGAAAAAGCCGAAGTGCTGCTGCTTGACGAAACGATAGAGGATTGATGATTGGAGAAATTTCCTTGCAGAATGCGATGCATAGGTTGTTCCGTTCGGCATACACTACACACGATTCAATCGAACGAAAAAGGCAGGGGGATATCATGAACCGAATTGATTCTCATCATGTGCGGAGGACGGCAAAAGGAGCCGTCGCAGCACTTGCACTGGCAGCGGTCGTTCTGATTTCGTGCGCCGCCACAGGCTGCGACAAGGATGCTTCCGCTCCGTCGCAGCCGGCTTCGGCAACAACTGCCGATACGGCGTATACGGGGGCGGAAAGTACGACCGAAGCCGCGACAACCACGTCAACGTCGGCGGCTTCGCCGGCGACCTACGACCCGATGAACAATGCCTACCGCGCGAGGACGGCGACGACCACGGGTACAACCGCCGCATCCTCCGCCACAAAAGGGACGGAGACGACCACTTCGGCAGCCCGTACCACCACCACGACGCAGGCATTTTCGGAGGAAGACGAAAACACTGTCAAGACCGACGAACCTACCGCGGCGGAGCAGGCGGCCGCCGAACTCAAGGAGGACGGTTCGCCCAACATCAGCGCCGAATCCGCGATTATCATGGACTGTGACACCGGCATGGTGCTGTATGCAGTCAACGAAAACAAACAGATGCCTATGGCGAGTACCACCAAGATCATGACCTGTATTCTGACGCTCGAGAGCGGGGACGTGGGGCGCTACATCACCGTCACCGAGGACTGCATGGATTTGCTCGACGGCACCCGCATCGGTCTGAAAGTGGGCGACACCATCACGGTCTATGATCTTTGCGTGGGAATGATGATGTATTCCGGCAACGACGCGGCTAATACGGCGGCCGTGGCGGTGGGCGGCAGTATCGGCAATTTCGTTTCCATGATGAACGAAAAGGCGGCGGAACTGGGCATGCTCAATACGCACTTCGACACCCCGTCGGGACTCGATCAGTTTTCGGACGGCGCGCATTATTCCACTGCCTACGATATGGCGCTGCTGGGCAAATACGCCATGCAGAATTCCGATTTCCGCACCATTGTCGGCGCGAAATCGCGTAAAATCTATTTCGGAGAGTACAGCAAACACGGATATGAACTTTTTTCCCATAACTATCTGATGGAAGGACTGCGGTACGGCTATGAGGGCTGCGACGGCATTAAAACGGGCGTGACCAATCTCGCCGGACAGTGCCTGATTTCCCACGTCACCACCGATCAGGGACAGCATTTTGTCTGCGCTTCGCTTAACAATTACAACCGCTGGCACGATCATCGCGTGCTTTACAATTATGCCAAGAGCCTTTACGAACAGGTGTCGGTCGATACCGATATTTCCGATTTCAACGCCACCGTGGTGGGCGGCAAAAAGAATACCGTTTCGGTGGAATGCACGCCCGATGAAACGTACAACATCCTCAAAAGCCAGAAGGACACTGTGGAAAGACAGGTCGTCTTTGACCGGTTCCTCTATGCGCCGATCGAGGAAGGCGATGTGGTGGGGCGGCTGCAATATGTCGCGGACGGCGTGGTCATCAAGGAATTTCCCATCACCGCCACCGAAACTATCGAGGCCGACACCAACGGCTGGTTCTCGGATTATATCAAGGCGATTCGTGACCGCGAGAGCGTCAACGCCGATAAGAAATAAGATGATGATTGGCAAAACAAACACTGCGTCGCAAGCGGTGCTTGTTTTGCTGTATTTGTGACATCATGACATTATGACAAAAACGCAAAGGAAGAA